>NZ_JBNCLE010000025.1:0-57029 GCF_049844495.1 Micromonospora sp. DT48 | reverse complement strand
GTGGGTTGGATGGTGCGGCCGTGGTGGTCGCGGACGAGGCCGGTGAGCTGGTAGTTCAGTTCGGTGAAGATGCCTTCCTTGCTCCAAGCGGCGAAGTAGCCGTAGACCGTCGCGTGGGGCGGGAAGTCGTGGGGCAGGTAGCGCCAGGCGATGCCGGTGCGGTTGACGTACAGGATGGCGTTGAAGATCTCGCGCAGGTCGTGGGTGGGGGCGCGTCCGCTGACGCCGGCGTCGGTGCGGGCCTGTCGCCAGGCGGTCAGGCGGGGTGCGATCAGGGCCCATCGGGCGTCGGACAGGTCGGACGGATAGGGTCGCCGTGCGGTCATGACTCAGGCGTACGGCGCGAGGACGCGGGCGTGACGGACTTCATGTCCGTCGATGTCGGGGTAAAAGTGAATCAGACACGATCGCGGGGCGGAATGCTCTGATTCCGGTCAGGGCTCAATCGACCGGGATGCGTCCTTTCCCGGTCAGGTCGGGCACCTTCCGCCATCGAGGCCCGAGACGCAAATCGGCCGCTACTCGCGCGAAGATGAAGCAAACGTCCAGTAAGAGCGCGTCCCATCTCAATCGCCGGGGTCAGCGGCGCGGCGGCGACGAGGTGCCACCTGGTTGCTCGGGAGCAGGCCTTCTCGACCTCGGCGAGCAGGTTCCGCCAGCGGTCGGCGAAGTTACACAGCGTGTTGGGGTGCGAAAACAGGCTCGGTCCGAAGCGATCTGCCTCGGGCCGGATCTCGAAGTACGGCATTCCCCGGAGCGCGTCCGGGAGGTTGGCCTTCTGAACCTCGGCGGTAAGTGAGGCGGCGAGCACCACCTCCGTCGCAACGGTGGAGCCGATGGTGGCACTGGTGGAGAAGTCGTGGATAGAAGCGGTGGCGTCCCAACGCCAGCCCTGGTCACCGTCGCGGTGTTTCTGGTAGAGCCGGGTGTCGGTCTTGTCGTCCAGGCGAGAGCCCAGGTAGACCAGCAGCGGGATCGGGGCGATCGCGAAGATGGACAGGTGCTCGACCTCACCGCTGGCAACCGACTGCTCGACGAGCCCGAGCGTGGCGTCGATCTCTTCCTGGGCCGCACGCCAGTAGGTTGAGCGGTTCGGGTCACCGGCGATCTTGCACAGGAAGTCGCCCTGCCAGCGGCTGTCGACCAGGCCAAGGTACCCGTCGGCGAGAAGCGCATCGGCAGTCTGCCGCTGCGAGGCCAGGGCCGTGACTCCGCGGACCAGGCCGCCGACGCGCAGCGCGGCGGTGCGCCGCATCCCGCCGCTCGTTGCAGCTACCCGAATCCGGTCTTCGTGCTCCTTCTTCAGTGCCTGGAGCCGCTCCGTCGTGAAGTATGGCGCGTGTTCTTCATTGTCGATCAGCCGATGGCAGGCGTGGCAGAGAAGCAGGAGATTTTCTTCGGCTTCCCGGTCTGCGATGCCACCGACGAGGCCACGCGGCGAGCCAGCGGTGGCGGTGGCACCGACGTTGTGGGCAAGTTCGCCCACTAACACGCTGTGCAGGTAGGACCGGCTGCCGAGCAGAGTCGTGGAGCACATCACACAGCAACCGGCGGCCCTTGCCCACACGGCGAGCCGGACCGTGTCCTTGATGTCTCCCCGCTTGACCGAGGTGTTCCGGATTTGCTTCGACGCCACGAGTCGGATGGTACGGACAGGGCCCGACAGAACCGGGCGCTCTGTAGAGCCGCCACGATGAGGCAGTTGACGTGTCCAGGCGCGGATTGCCGCACGAGCAGCCGATCCGGGTGGCCGCGTCACACCTAGCCAGACAACCGATGTCGCGCGCCTCTGCAACGCTGCCAGTCAGCACTTCCGGACGGTGCTCGTGTCTACCGGCAAAGCTGCCAGCTGCCGCAGCCTTGCCGGGCTCAAGCGAACGCTCCTGAGACTGTAAGCGATCTCGCCAAGGCAGCGTCACATATAGACGCGGCGCCGCTCACATCAATCGAAGATCTCTTCGTACTTGACCCTGATTCGCCCGTGGTAGCTGTCGACCACCAGGTACCAGTCGTCGTCGTACGGCACCTCGAGGACTACCGGGCTGACGTCGAAGAAGCCGCCGTGATACTCGTACTCATCGCCGTCGAGGTAGGCCTGGTACTCGTCGGCGTCCATCACGCTCACCCGCGCGGACGAGCCGCGCAAATGCACTGCGAGTTGTGTGCCGCCAGCGCAGCCGCCGAGATCGAACCATAGGTGCTCCATAGGCGACTACTAACCGATGACGTGGCATACGTAAAGGTACCCGTCCATCTTCGAACAGGACGCCTGCTCCTGGCCTCGGATCGAAACAAGGAGGTGCAGTCGACGAGGCAGCGAGCAGCGCGGCCGCTCGGGCCAGCTGCTACTGGACGGACAAGGGAGGATGCGACGGTGCGCCACGAGCATCACGTCTTGCACAACCCGCCGTCGTCCACACCGGCCGAGGTACACGCCGCCGTCGACCGCGGCGACCTCTCCGCCGCGACGGACGCCATGGTCGGCACCGCCCTGTACGGCGACGGTGACTGGAGGGAGCTGCAGGAGCTGCATCTTCAGCTGCTCCGACACGAGGACCATCAGGTCAGCGCGCTCGCCGCGACTTGCCTGGGGCATCTCGCGAGGGTCTACCGGCAACTGGACGACCGCCGAGTAGTCGCCGCCCTCCGGGAAGCCCGGTCATTGCCCCACATCAGGGGCACCGCCGACAACGCGCTGGACGACATCCGTCTGTTCCTTCATCCGCGTGGCGCGCGGTGGCGCGGGCGGGTCTGGACGGCCGTCCGTCCCTGGACGTGGATCTGACTTGCACGCCGTAGCGCACCCACCGTATGGCGTGCGAGCGATGCGCGACGGAGCGCCCCGGCGGTCAGCTCTGCTGGTAGTTCACCGCGGCGAACCCGCACGGCTGGTGCAGGTGCAGGTAGTAGGCACCCTCGCCGTACTCGTCAAGGTCTGCGCCGCCGATCAGACCGATGTAGTCCATGGGTTGGCCGCAGCCGGGGCAGTCGGCGTGCTCGGCGTCCTGGATCCAGTCCGGTTGGCCGCCCAGCGTCGAGCCGCCCTGCTCCCACGCGCTGGCCTGATAGGGGCTCTGCCGGGCCTCACCGGGGGCTGGCGTCAGCGCCGGCGGATCCTCCGCCTCCGCTGGGCCCAGGTAGCTCGGGCGGGTGTTGCCGGGCCACCAGACAGTGTCACCGGTCGGCGTCACCTGGCTGTACAGCGTCGTGTAGCAGGCACAAAAGTGGCACGTCTCGATCACCAGCCGACCGGACCAGCCCGTGTGCTTCAGCGCCGCGCCGACCGAGGGGTCCGCGGTATCGAGGTCCGCAGCGGTCCACAGCGGCGACGCGCACCACGGACAGCTGGGACGGTCCGCGCGGCGCGGAGCCTCGCGCATGATCCACCGATACGCGCTGCTACCGCACAGGTTCCGTCGATGGCCGTCCGGGCCGACCGTCCAGCCACCCTCCCGCGCGTAGCTCAGCGCACCGACGTACAGCTTGTCCGCGCCGGCAGGCGGCTGCGTCGACCAGCGACGCAGGGCGCTCTCGGCCAGCGGGTGACCAGAGTGCGCCAGGATGAGCAGTAGATGATTCAGCCGGTCCGGCGTTCGGCCGCCGTCGATGCGCTCGACGACGCGGTTGACCAGGCTGGCGTCCGCCGCCCGGTACAACGTCGCCGGCCATAACACGTCCCCGTCGAGCAGGGAACCGAGGTACGGCGTCAGCCTTGCCGGGTCGGTGTCCGCGATGGTGGACAGCTCCTCGATCGCGTCGTCGTCCCCGACGGCAACCTTGCTGATCAACTCCTCGATCACGAGGAGATGCTAGCCACGTCGACCAGAAGGCTCGCGCGACGGACCAGGCAGGGGCGTCACCCCATACGGGGGGCTACACGCACCCATCTCCCCGACGGGTGTCAGTCCTACCAGCTCCACCACTCCGCTGGCGCAGGCTCGGCCGGCATTTCGGGGGACGAGTGGTGCCGCGCCTCCCCGAGGTCGCCGGTCACGGTGCAGTTGCGGAACGGACCGTCGTCGCCGTACAGGATGGGCAGTTGGTGGTCGAGCTCTCTCAGCCAGGGGAGCATTCCGGTCATCTGCAGCCGGGCCTGCTCCCAGCCGTACCAGAGGGCGGTCAGCCGGGTGACCGCCTCGTCGTGGCGCCACCATTGCTGGCACCAGTGCCACCGGGTCATGCCGACCTCGCCCATCGGGCGAGGAAAGGTCGGCAGCAGGTACGTGGTCACCCACTCCTCGACCGTCGAGTACAGCGGCGGCTGATCCTCTCCATCAGCAGCGTGGACGCGTTCGGCATGGGCCTGCTGGAGGTCGATGACCTGTGCCGTCAGTCTCGCCACCTCGGCAGCGAGCTCGTCGAGTCGGGTAGCCGCGTCGTTGGGGGCCTGCTGGGACGTGGTGGCGGTCATCGCGATCGTCCGCGCATCGGCACTGCGGTCGCTGCCGCAGGTTGCTTGGAGGCGAGCGCCGCGTCGACCTGGGCTACGCGAAGCTTCGGGAAGGCCTGGACCCACGCGGGCGTCGCGAGCTTGTCAGCGTGGTGGACGGCGGCTGCGGTGGCGTCGGTGTGATCAGCACCGTCGTCGTGCGCCACGCTCGCCGCCTGCCCGACTGCGTGCTCGTCGGCCACGGTACGAGGATCGTCCAACGCTCCGCCCTCCCGGGCTCCCTCACCGCGTTCAGCAGCAGCTTTGCCTTGCAGATCACGGGCTAAGGCCTCCTCCACGTGACTCTGCGCGAGTCGGATCCCTTCGACCGAGCGTCCGCCAGCGTCGCCGGCCCGGATCGCCTGGTTCATCTCGGCGGCGAGGTCACGTAGGAGCTGCACGGGTTCACCCGCGGGGAGTTTGCCGGTGGCACGCCACTGGCGCTGTAGCTCGTCGAGAGCTTCGGGCAGTACGTGCGCGGCTAGTTTTATAGCCTCCTGGCGGACAGCGGCGTCGAAGTCGTCGACCCGCCCTCGGCCACCCGGTGGCAGCGCGGACGGCCCGTCCTGGCTAATCCCCGCCCGGTCCGGTGTGCCGCCGTGAGCGCGAGCGCCGTGGTGGCGGTGGCCGGCCCGGGCATCGCGCTCCCACACCTCCCGGGCGGCGGCACGCATGGCCTCAGGGATCGGCGTGCCGGCCTGTCGATGGCGTTCGTAGGCGGCCATCAGGTCCGGGCGGAACTGGCGCAGTCGTTGCTCGGCGAACTCTGCTGCCCGGCGGGCGACCGGGTCGGTGCCAGCGTGGATCGTCGCGGTCCTCCAGACGGCGGCGGCCTCGGCGAAGGTGGCCTTGTTGACCAGCCAGTGGCCGTCCAGTGCCGCTGCCATTCGCTCGCGGTCCGCGCGCACCTCGGCTGCCAGTCGGTCGGCTTCCCGTCGAGCCGCCGCGGCCGCCTGGTCACCTTGGGCTCGGCGTTCCCGTTGGGCGGCCTTGTTCTGGATACCGACGGCGGCCCAGCGGGCACCTGCCTCGCCGACGGTCGCCATCGTTGCCAGCCCTTGCAGGAACTGCTGGCGGGTCTCGGCCATCGGGTCCTCGTGTTGCTGCGGGTGCGGCACGCGCACCTCCCTTGGCTGCTCAGCGGCCGCGCGCAGTGCGTCGGCCGCCTCCCACTATCGGTTCAGACGTGGGCGTGACGGTTAGCGGCAGCGTTACCGCTGGTTGCCGGCCTCCCGCTACCGCCCGCAGCGCATGGGCGGCGACTCGGGCTGCCTCGGCCTGGTGGAGCCGCTGCTGGGCCGTCCGCAACTGCTCGAGAGCGTCCGCCAGGCGGGCCAGGTCCATCACCAGCGCGAGCGAGGCGATCGCGTCGTCGTCGCCGGAGATGCGGCCCATCAGCGCTACCAGCCGCGACATGGCGCGCATCTCCTGGGAGCGGCTGGTGGAACGACGGACCCGCCCGTACAGATCCCGGGCCGCCCGATCGAAGACCTCAGCGGCCCGGTGCAGCGGCCCGCGCCGGTCACCCTCCATCGCGTACGCCAGGCTGGTGAGCAGGTCCGCCGCGGCAACCGCGGAGGCCTGCGCCCGTCCGGGTTCAGTACCGGCGGCACGGCGGATGTCGTCGGCGGCCGCAGTTGCCACCTTGGCGGCCTGGCGCATCGCCTCGACACGCTCGTGGCGGCCAGCCTTCGGTGCCGTTGGTGGCGGTCGAGGAATGCCCCAGCGCAGCCGCAGCTTGGGCAAGGTCATGTCAGGCGCCAACCGGCCCCCGCCGAAGTACACGGGCTGTCCGCTGGCAGTACGGGCGCCTGGAAGGGCAACCGCGTATCCGGTGATCATCTTGGCGTCGGTGCTGCTGCGCCTGAGCCGGACCAGCACTCCTGCCTCACGTAGCCCGGCGAAGAACTCCTCCTCCGAGCTGGCTGCCGCCACTGCCCTACGTACCCGGCGGCGTAGCTCATCCCGGGGGGTGTGAGCGCGGCCGGTGCGGCGGGCCTTGCTGACCTCGACGGGGTGGGGCCGGCGGTGAGCGGTGCGGTCAGCCGGCGGGACCCGACGGTGCAGGTTGTAGCGGCGCGCGACGTTGTAGGTGGCCTTGACGCAGCGCGGGTAGTCGTTGCGCATCCAATTGGTTCGCCCGTCCTCGCGCACCAGCGTGGCGACGATGTGCACGTGGTCGTCGGCATGGCGCATGGCGATCCAGCGCAGGCCCGGATCGGTAGCGGTAGTGGCGATCCCCACCTCGGTGAGCATCTGCACGGCCATGTTCGCCCAAGTCGAGTCACTGATGGTGCGGTGCCGGTCCTCGGGCGCGAGCCGCATGCTGGCGTGCCAGACGAACTTGGTCGGTGGTCGGTCGCCAGCACGGACCGGTTGCTCGAGCAATGCCGTCAGGGCCCGCAAGTCCCGCTTGCCGCTGGCGGTGACCTTCGGCTCCAGGTCCGTCAATGGACCCGCGCCGTCCCACGCCGCGACCAGGCGGGGGCTGGTGTGCTCCTCCGCCTTGCCGGGGCCCCAGAGATAGCGCAGTAGCCCGCCGACCCGTGAACCACGCCGGTGTACTCGGGTGATCACCGCAGCTTCCTGTCGATCGCAGAGATCACCTCGTCGAGCCGGACCAGGGCGGTCGTGCACAGCCGGACGGCTTCGGCGGCCCAGTCGGGCAGCCGGCCGTTGGCGTTGAAGGCCGCGGCGGCCTGATTTACGTTGTTGCCGAACATCGCTACCGCCCGACGGGCGGCGAACAGCTCGTGTTGCAGGTCGCGCAGGTCATCGTTCACACCGCCGGGCGCCTGGCCGGCAGACGCGGCGGCGACGGCGGCCTTCGCCGCGTAGCCCGTTGGAGTCAGCTGTGCGGCCGCGGCCGCCGCCTCGATCGCGGCCTTCTCCTCGTCGGAGAGCCGGAGCAGCACCGCATGCGGGCGGGCCGGTCGATTGTGCGCACGGTGCCGCGCCTTCCGGGGCCAGGCGGGCTGATCGCTGTCCATCGCCGCCACAATGCACTTCGGGCGTTGCCGGTTACGTGACCATGCGGGGCTACCAGCATCGGCCGGACTAATGCCGTACGGGGCACGCCCGGTCCGTACGACTGAACGGCGCCCGATCCGCCGTCTCCGCCCACACCCCTCCAGTCAGGTAAGACCTCGACGTGGATCAGTGGTGCGGGGCCTTCCGTCGTGGCCCTGGAGTCACAAGCCGGCGCTCACCCGACCCGCCGGCGTCGTTGCGGCTCCCGGCGAGCGCCGCGGGCGTGATTCGGGACCAAGCCGACCCGCACCGCAGCCGCGCAGCGGCGAGGAGCGGAAGCGGCGCGGTAGTAGGGATTGTCCGGCTGCCTTCACGGCGGCGACGTGCACCAGGCTGAGGCTCAGGTGGCCTCGTTCATCCGTACCCAACCTGATCACGTTCTCCCGTACGCCGACGCCGGCACGGCCTCGCCTCCATTGCCGATCTGCGACCGCGCCCGGTCGCAGATCGATAAGCAATGGCCATATCTTGCTCCGCGCCTCGTCTGTTCGCTCAGACGCGATTACGCGACGGTTGTCGGCTCCGCCTGAAAACTGGATCTGGATCTGGCCCATTTTCCGTGATCTGGATTGACCCTGTCAGGCCAGCAGGATCCGCTTGCGGAGCAGGTCGAGGTTTGCGCGGCCGTACATCTGTCGTTTGAGCATTTTGATTCGGTTGACGTGGCCTTCGACGACGCCGGAGCTGTGGGGCAGGGTCAGGCCGTTGAGGACGGCGTCGTGGTCGCGGCGTAGGCCGGCGATGAAGGAGTGCAGGTCGGGCTGGTCGTCGGCGGCCACGGAGGTGATCCAGGCGTTGAGGCGGTGCCCATGGCGGTTGGTGAGGATCTCCGCGAAGGCTTTGACGTGGTCGGCGAGGGTGTTCAGGTGGCGGCATGCGGCGCGGATCTCGGCGAGGCCGGTGCGGTCGGCGGGGTGCAGTGTGTCGGGGTGGCGTAGCAGCCAGGCGGTGATCCGGCGGACTTTCGGTAGCCGCGGTCGGGCTGGTGGTGGTGTGGCGGCGGTTCGTAGGGGTTGCAGGTAGGTGCGCAGGGTGGTGGCGCTGCCGCGGTAGCCGCGGCCGCGGATCTCGGTGAACAGTTCGGTGGCGTTGGTGACCCCGTCGGCGAGGCGTTGGTGTAGGTAGTCGAGGTGGTCGTCGAGGATGCTGGGCCGGCCGGCTCGGGGTTTGGCCAGGAGTTCGTCGACGGTGGTGGCGCGGGCGAAGCGGCGGACGGTGCCTCGGGCTAGGCCGAGTCGTCGGGTGATCTCCCGGATGGTGTGTCCCTTGGCGAGCAGGGCTTGGACCTGCTGGTAGCGGCGTCGGGTTCGCGGCACGAGCAGTCCCTGCTCCGCCCGGTCGGCGAGGGCGTCGACCGAGAGTTGGTGCAGGTCCGCCGCGGCCGTCGACGCCGGCTGCGCTCTCGGTGTGTTCAGGCAGCGGTAGTGGCGGGCGACGGTTTTCTCGACGTGTTCGGCGAGGTTGTGCCACAGGTGCCACCGGTCGGCGACCTGAACGGCCTGCGGGGCGCCGATGCGGGCGCCTTCGGCGTAGGCGTTGGCGCGGTCCCGGCAGATGACCTGCACGGTCGGGTGTCGTCCGAGCCAGCCGGCGAGGGTGGCTGCTTCGCGGTCGGGTAGGACGTCAACCGGCCGGCGGCTATCGACGTCGACCAGCACCGTCGCATACCGGTGGCCTCGGCGGAGAGCGAAGTCATCCACGCCCACGGCGGTGAGCGTCCCGACCGGTGGATCCGGCAGGGCTCGAACCAACCTCAGGACAGTGTTTCGGCTGGTCACCAGGCCGAGTCGGTCGGCCATCCGGGCGCCAGCTCGGCCAGCAAGGGCCAACCCGATCTTCTCCAGCGTCTGACGAAGCAGTGGGCTGCGCCGGGTGTATCGGCCGGTCAACCCGGTGACTTGCTCGGCGAACGTGCGGACCGGGCAGCGCGCCGCGTCGCAGAAGAACCGACGGACCCGCAGCCGGATCTCCACCGGCTGTCCCGCGACCGCCGCGTCGCTGAGCCGACGCTCGTAGCGGCTGTGAACCCGCCGGGCCCGGCGACCACAACCAGCACAAGCCGCCCGACGAGCACGCGCACGAGCCCAAATCCGCAGGCCAGAGGCCTGCCGTTCCACTCGCTCGACCACGACAGGCGCCAGATGAGGCAGAAGCGAAACAAGATCAGCCGATCGCACGAGTCACCCTACACAGTGGACCCCGCCCCGATCCGGGTCACTCTCGATCACGGAAAGTGGGCCAGATCCAAGGTTGAGCCGGTGTTGACAACGGTCAGTATCCCGTCCGGATGAACCTGGCAACGTCCGGCTTTGGAAGGCACCAGCGTGGCACCTGTCCAGACATCAATCCAGGGTCGCGCCATCTTTCATGACCCAGTGTCTTCCGCTCGCTGTCCACCCCCGGGGCACTCCTCGGGCGGGGCGTAGGCACGAATGGTGCCGTTGTGCCGCGCAGCTCTTCCGTCAGCGGTGAGGGCTACGAGGCGTTTACAGACGGGGCACCGGCCCAGCTGGTGCTGCGAGCGCTGAGTCACCTTGCCTCCCCAGGTAGGTCGTGGCACGTCTTCAGTTTCATCCGCCGAGCCATGCCGCCCAACGTTATCGATCGCGGGTCGGAAGCGGGCTGACCACGTGAGGTGCGAGATCCGCCCGGGCGACGGCGGGCGATACATCCAGGCGAACCTGGCGCCATCGTGGGTTGTGACCCAGGCCATTGCCAGGTTCGGCCGGACGAGACACAGCCGGTGCGACAGCTCGACTTGGAAGAACGACGGCGTCCGGTGGCGCACGGGCCCGTGCAGCCCGACGGCTGAAACGAGTGCCGCCAAGCCGTTCGGCGCAGAAGAGGTGTGTCGACGCGCGTCCCCTGAGGTAGGAGGATGCACGGCATGGCGAAGGCGTGGGTGATTCGGTCCGGCAGGCATGGTGAGCGCGACCAGTGGGCTCTGGCTAATGGTTTCTCGGGCGGTGGTTGGCGCGAGGTTCCTGACCTGACCGCCTGCGCTGGCCGTGAGGACGTTGCGAAGGTCGTTGAGGCGACGTGGCCGGGTGCCTCCGTAGGCAAGCGGCACAACTTCACCGGGCAGCTATGGGCGATGCGGTCCCGCATCCGTCCTGGCGACTTACTAGTCATGCCACTGAAGACAACGAAACAGATCGCTTTCGGACGGGTCACCGGGGGCTACCAGTACCGTGCCGAGGAAGCAGAGGCCGATCGCCGCCATGTTCTTACTGTCGACTGGCAGCGGACCGACTTGCCGCGCGCTGCGGTCAAGCAGGACTTGCTGTTCACGCTCGGCAGTGCGATGTCCATTTTTGCCCCAAGCAAGAACAACGCGATCGCACGGCTAGAGCACCTGCTCACGCAGGGCAGCGATCCAGGGAACGCCGCCCTGAACGGCACCACAGCCAAGATTGCCTCGATCAGCCCAGCCAGCGACACCGCCGCACAGACCGACGTCGACGACCCGGAATTGGCCGCCGACATCGAGCAGGTCGCCCTCGATCAAATCACCGCACGCGTTGCTGAGGAATTTGCTGGTCATGACCTGGCAACCCTCGTGACCGCGATCCTCACCGCAGAGGGCTTCCAGTGCACGATGGCACCCCCTGGCCCAGACGGCGGTATCGACATCACGGCCGGACGTGGCCCGCTTGGTCTCGACAGCCCTCGGCTTCTCGTCCAGGTCAAGTCAGGGTCGCAGATTGGGGCGCCGATAGTCACTCAACTGCACGGAGTTATGACGACCAACGGCGCCGAGCAGGGCCTGCTCGTTGCCTGGGGCGGCCTGACAAGACCAGCACGCGACGCACTGAAGAACCAGCGTTTGCGGGTACGAGTGTGGGAGGCAGGTGACGTTGTCGACGCCGTCTTGCGCACATATGACCGGTTGCCGGAGGAGATGCGCACCCAAGTACCACTACGTAGGGTATGGATGCTCTCCGACGCTGGCCTTTGAGCTAGGCCGCTCGATCGAAGCGGACGTACGACTGACGAGAGGGAGAGCGTTTCGGAGTCGTATGCGAAGATCAAGTGCAACGCTTCAGGCAGCGCAGGGCACGGGCCTCCGTCCCTGGTAGCACGCTGGCTATGGCGCGCAGGCAGTAGGTAAAATTTTCGGTCAGCCGCTCACCGAGAGCAGGTGGCATGAAGTCACGACGCGTGAACCTCACATCAGGCGGGCTGACGTCCGACCTGCGCCCTATCCGCGATCCTCTGGGCGATCGGTCCTCCCGCAGACCTCTGCCCACCCGAGAGAAGGCCATCCGGAACCGCTTGAACGCTGACCTGACGAACCTCGTCGCGGCGATGCGCGCCGGTAGAGAGCCAATCGCATGGGAGCTGTTACGGGAGGCGAGAGCTCTGGTTGCTCGGCTTCCACGGAACTCGTGTGAAAGTGAACGCCGCAAGATCAACGCGGCCGCCCTTGTTCTCCGCTCCCCCGTCTGGCGCCAGGAAGCTGCTGCTATAAGGCACGGCAAGAGGTAAATGGCCAACTACGTGGCGTCGTCATCGCTGACGTTTGCGGAGGTCCGGAGTGCACCGCCAGCGGTAGTCGGATGGCAGCGACCGACTGCGGCCGACGGAGACCAGTGTGCTCGAGCTCAGAGGCCCGGTCACGTAGACCGGCTACTCGACGGCAAGGAGATTAATGATCGCCTGCACGGGGACAAGGTACCGCCGGCCGACGCGCAGGAGACGCACCGGGAACTCGTTGGTCCTGGCGAGGGCGTATGCCTTGGTGCGGCCGATGCCGAGGATCGCTGCAGCGGTCTCCACATCGGTCGTGACCCCGAGGTCACGGACCGCCTCAATCGTCCAAATCTGGCCCGCCTTGCGCCCGCCAGTCGTGGTAGTCGACATCGTCCGCACACCTCCCGCAATCGTGAGTACGCCGGTACCGGCGTAATCTTCACGTTGCAGGCGACCCCTTGCCTGCTGCGTTGCCGAACGTGATCAAACGTCAGCAGAGCGGGTGTTACCAGCCGGGGCTACGCCGCAGGTGACCAGGTCGCTGCGTCTCCAAGCACCGCTTCCATCAGCTCCGCGGCCCGACGCTCGCTCTCCGGCAGCACGTGGGTGTAGACCTCCCGCGTCGTCCGGCTGTCAGCGTGACCAAGCCGCCGCTGCATCACGTGCTCGGGAACACCGGCGTCAGCGCCGGTGGTAGCGGAGGTATGCCGCGCGTCATGCAGCGCGATCACCGGGACGCCGGCGTCGGCGCACGCCTTCGCCCACTGATCGGTGAAGTACTTCGGGTAGTACGGCTCCCCATCCTCGCGGCAGAACAGGTAACCGCCGTCGTGGTACAGCACCCCGGCGTCGGCCTTCTCCACCGCCTGGCGCTCTCGGTGGGCGAGCAACTCCGCTACCAGGGCCGGCCCGAGCGCTACCGCCCGCTTGCTCTTGCCCTTTGGCGCCTTCTCCACCACCCCGTTGCTGGTTGTGGTGCGTTGCCAGTGCAGCAGCAGCACGCCGCGGTCGAGCTCGACGCGCGGCCACTTGAGACCGGCCAGCTCCCCTCTCCTGGTGCCGACGACGATCGCCAGCACCCACGCGGCACGGAGCCGGTGATCGGCGTGGTACTTGAGGAACTTCGCCGACTGCGCCGGCGTCCAGACGCCCTTGCGCCCCATCGTCTCCCGCTCAACCTGCCGCGGCTGCCGTACACCGTCGACGTTGACCCCCAGGTCGCCCAGTGCCTTCATCATGATCCGGTGCACGATGCGGACGGTGGTCGGCGACAGCGGCCCGCCGTTCTTGCCGCCACTCTTCAGCAGCTTCTTGTAGAGGTCGTGGATGAGCCGCTTGTCGAGGGCGTAGAGCTGCCGTCCGCCGATGTGCGGGACCACGTAGCAGCGGATGACATCCCGGTAGTTGCTGAGGGTCGTCTCCTGGACGTCCAACTCGCGCTCGTTGAGCCAGCTCTCCAGCTCCGCGGCGATGCTGCCGTCGGCGCCGAGGTCCGCCCCGCCGTAGGCAGCGCGCGCCTGCTCCTCCGCCTTCAGGGCAGCGGCCTGGTTGGGGAACCCCTGCCGCTTGTGCTGGCGACGACGCCCGTTGGCGTCGGGCGGGAGGTCGATGATGAAGAACCAGCGGGTCTGACCGTTGGCAAGGCGGTAGTTGTAGACAGCCATCGGGCTGCACCTCCGCAGTAACGGGATCGGGGGGCACAGCCCACGCTAAGCGATCTCCGTTACTGCCAGCGTTACCGCAAGATCACAGACGATCTTCTATATCCGCTGGTGAATACCAGTCGGGACGGCCGGATTCGAACCGACGACCCCTTGACCCCCAGGACGCTTCGCCACACGTCCACGCACGTCATACACGCTATTCCCAAGATCAGGCCGTGCGGTCAACGCCGTGCCGCGCACCATCGCGCACGACGTGTGGTCCCCACCTGGTCCCCAGGCGCTGACACGCTTGGCAACCGCAGTACGCGGATCAGGAAGTGTAGAGGTGTACGGATGACCGTATGACCGGCCGGCGTTGAACCATCTGGTCCGGTCCCTGAGCGCCGTCGTGTTCTACTTCATCGGAAATAGCCATGCCAGAATAGCCACCACTAGCGCAATAAAAGCTATCGCGACCGCGTTAAATTGATGATCTCCATACCTAAAGCGATGCCAATTGCGGCGAGCGGATTGCGCGGATGATTTGCGAGCGTCCCTGAGTCTCATCCTCGCATTCACGCGAACTAGCGGGCGAAGGCGAACAGCACTCGCGGAAATAGCTTCAAACGCGACGAGCGACACCACGAATGGAATGATGCCGATAGCGATAGCAACAGCGAAGGACAAGACAACTTCTCCATCGTCCTTCATCTCGGGAATAAGGTTATACACGAGAGGCATTGCCCAAGAGTAATAGGCCACCGTAGGCAGAAATGCGAAAATCGCTAGAATCATTCGGAGAGCGGATTGAGATGCACGGGGGGCCATAAGCTTCCCCACCAGAACTCGGAAGCTCTCGGGAAGTTCTTCGCCTGGACCTTCGAATGCAAGCGTAGCCCCTGTTGAAAATCGCCTAACGCCCCCCACAACAAAAAGTCACCTCGCCCTCCTTCGTCCTGATGCGCGCCCGCAAGTCGGTCACTCTTCCTCGCGGCCCAGCCAACACTAAACCCTTTAACGAGTCGGCCCGATAGAAAATGCGGACGTCGGCATTGATCCTCTGCCTTGATTTCATTCGGGGAAAGGTTCGGATGTCTTGGTCGCTGCACGTCCATTCTGCCCATTCTCCAGGGCCGACCAGATTCGCAAACCACAACAAATCCCGCAACTTGAACCGAGCGGCCGATAGGGAGACTTTCGCCGACACGGTTTTGACCGCAAAAGATTTATCCACAACACCCCCTAGAATCGCGGGCTCACTGTCATTACATTGGACTTGCTTGCTCGATAACTGAGGTAAGGGCACGAGACAGAATCAGGAAGAACAGCCAGCACCAAACCGAGGAGCAGCCTTGACGGCCATATCGCCCCGCTAGGCTGGCTGCGCGGTGACTACGGTGACAGGTTGGTGAGCACGGCAGGGATGTCAGCTAGCCGGATCACCTGACCAGGGCCGATGAAACGTCGCGCGACCAGCAGTCCTGCGTCGTGCGCTTCCGTGCCCGCGTGGCTCGCCGATGCATCCGCGATCAACCATGGGGTGAAGTCGTGTTCGAACGCGTCGACGGCCCCCTTCAAGACGCAGCTTTCGGTAGCGATCCCGCAGATGTAGAACTCTTCCCATCCGCGCTGTTTGAATAGCGCGATTCCCTCTGGGGTGAACGGGCTGTAGATTCTCTTGTCCAGCGTCACGCCCTGATCTACGTACGGGCGCAACTCAGGCACGAAGTCAATGTCTGGGGAAGACTGGAGCCGTTGCCAGCCAAAGAAGCGCTCGAAAGGGCTGCCAGGATAGTTCAGATATCGAGTAAAAAGCGTATCGCCGCCGGCTGCCTGCCAGCGGTGCACCAGGTCGACAACGACAGGAACGATGTGCGCCGACTGCTCGCGCACGAAGCCGTTTTGCATGTCGGTCACGACAAGTACCGGGCGACCCGATGTCATTGGCTTAACCTCGATCCGTATCACGGAGGGTTTCGATGGCTTGGTCTAGTGCCGGCATTAGATCACACGTCCGTAGAATTGCGCGACGCATCGCTTGGTGCTGTCCGGTCTCCCGCAGTCGGGAAACAGTGAGTCGGGAGCGTACTCCACGAAGGTAGCGCCATCCATATTCCGACGGCACCCGTGGGTCTTGCCCTTGCTCTACCTGACGGGCGATTGCGTCGCAGTATGCCCACATGGATTGAATCGCAAGCTCACAAGAAGTCATCTCGGCTTCCGTCAAGGAACGCTCAGCCGAGATCGGGTGGTACACGACGCCGGACCATGAGGCGTAGCCCGCCGAAATACCACGTACGCCGAATGACTCGATGCCTACGTGGTCATACGCCTCAGAGAGCAACGACTGTTCAATCAGCTCAGCATGTGCCAGATGTTCGTCATCCATGGCACGGTTTCGGTGCAGCAGCACCTTTGGCGTCGACATAATGCGTAGCGCAGTCTCCAACAACTCAGCCGGCCACGCTGGCTCAACAACCCAATGAGCACCTAGGACGTACACCGCAGATTCATCCTCGACCGGCGCGACGGGCGCGAGGTAGTCGATGGCCCACTTGATGTTGTCGCCATACGACACCGCCCGCCATGCGGCGAGCGCCGCAATCGTGGACAACTGCACCGGCTCGACAAGGTGGAAGACCACCGACCCGCACGGCCAGACGTACAGGGTGCAGTCGCCTTCCGGGTGCTCGACGGGTGCCGAGTAGCAGGTGTGCCACTCCCCCACGGCTGGCGCGCAGCCTGCAATCCCCCGTAGAGGGGCGGCCCCCTCAGCGCCGACGAACGCCGTCACGAACTTGTGGGATCGTGCCGTGAAATGTGGCCGGTCCTCAGTGCCGCCGGTCAGTTCGCCGAACAGGTCGTGGGGCGTTGCGTCGTACGCCAGGCAGTAGAGCTGCCGGTAGATGGGGTCGGTGACCGCTACGCGCCCGGTCTCGTGCCGGTACATCGCCTTTTCGATGGCCTCGACGGTGGGCGTCTCGCGGATGCCGCGCTGTTGGCCGACGCGGTGCAGCTCCCGCGCAGCGCGCTTGCGCGACTCCCAACCGACCGCCTTCCGGCGGTTGACCAGCACAAGGTTCGGCTTGTACTGCCGTGGGACCTCAGTGGACATAGGTCGTGTCCTTCGTGTCCGTGCGTAGGACCTGCCCGGATCGCTGCTCGGCGGGCAGTCTCATTGGCAGGCGAGCAAGGTGCCGCCGCAGACGGGAGCCGAGGACAGGAGGCACCAGATGATCCGACCTAGCCGGTGGAGCCTCTACGCGGCCTCTCGGCCTGCCACTTCCGGATGGTCTCGGGCTGCCACGCCGGAGACCGGCCGAACATTCGGTCAGGCGCGGGAGCCTGCCCGCGTGAGACGTAGGAAGCCCAGGTTGCGCGACTGATCGGGGCACCTACCGAAGCCAAGTAGGTGCGTACGTGGTCCGTCGTCCACCAGTCGGCGGGCAGGTCTGCATCAGTCATCAGTACAAGCCTACGCGGTACAGGTGCTTGCACGAATACAACGTGGCGTTGTAGCGTCACGAATACAACGCCAAGTTGTACCGGCCGGATGGCTCGGGGAACCACGGCACGCCGTTGCCGCACGCCCATGAGACGCCGGATCAGGCCGTTCATTGAGAACTCCACAGCGACAGGAATGAGCACGCGAGACGCCGCCGAGCGGCATCCCTGCCTTGAACCACCTGGTGGTCGACCCCGGTAGGTCCCGGGCGAGCAGGGCGAGCAGCGCGGATATCGCGTGCCGCACCACCTCGGATCCGAGCCGCCGACGACTGCCGACCGGTGGCCGTCATCGGCCCGGCTCCGAGGTTTCCCCGCTGTTGCGACCTGTACCGGAGGTTCCCGTGAGCAAGCACCTCGTTGCCGTCACCGCCGAGCCGACCGCCGCCGACCTGGCCGCGATCGATACCGAGTGGCCGCTGATCGCCGCCGAGCTGGACAAGCTGGACGCCGAGATCACCCTCATCTACGCCGAGGACCACGGCGGACCCTCGCCGCTGGACTGGCGCAGGCTGCGCCGGGCTGAGGCCCGCGTGACCCGCGCCGCCGCCGACCTCGCCGACCGCAGCACCGACCCGCAGCGCGCGGCCTGATGTCCCGCATCCGCGCCGCCTACTACGACCCCGAGGGGACGCGGTACGGCATTCCGACGTTCTGGTGGCGCGGCGCACCGCCGGGCTACGCCACCCGCCGCCAACTGCGCGCCGCCGGCCTGCGCCCCGGTGGCCAACCGATCGCCGCGCAGATCCTCTGGCGCGGTGTCGGTGGCACCCGCACCGCCTACCTGTACCGCCTCGATTTGGCCCGGCCGAAGCGCACCGCCACCCCCGCGCAACTGCGCGCGATCCACGCGGCGTTGACCGCCCGTCGCACCTGCCCGACCTGCGGCACGGTGCGCCCGTACTGCATCCCGCGCTCGCTCGGCGAGTGCGTCGACTGCGCCTATCCCCAGGAGGCCGCCGCATGACCCGCACCTACACCCACCCATCCGTTCTGGACGGCATCGCCGCCGGAGCGCCGTGGGCCGACCCGCTCATGGACCCGACCCGCATCGACTGGACCGCCCGCCGGGCCGCCGCCGCGATCCCGTTCCCGCTCGTGGACGGGCGACCGGTCAACCCGTACGCGCCGACCGGTATCCGCTACGGCCGCAACGAACTCGGCCATTGGGGCGAGCAGCAGTGCGCTGACGCGATCGTCACCGCCACCGTCCACGGTCGCCGCTGGCTCCTGCTGATCGAACGCAGCGACGGACACGGATGGGCGCTGCCCGGCGGCTACGTCGACCCCGGCGAAGACCCCACCGCCGCCGCCTACCGCGAACTGGCCGAGGAAACCGGCCTGACCGTGCACCGCACCGACGCGCACGTCACCCTGCCGCCCCGGTACGTCCCCGACCCCCGCGCCAGCGATGAGGCATGGATGGTCACCACCCCCGTGCACATCGACGCCGGCCGCGCCTTCCGCACGCTGCCCGCCGTGACCGGCCGCGACGACGCCCGCCGTGCCGCCTGGATCCCCGCCGCCGACTACGCCTGCCTGATCCGCCACCTCGCCGACACCCACGACGGGCAGGTGTTCGCCGCGCACCGCGACCTACTCGCCGACTTCCTCAACCACTGACCGGGAGGACACCCGCGATGACTGCCCCCACGATCAACGGCACGAAGTACCCGCAACCCGTCGACGCGCTGATGCCGGTCGCTCGTGCCCTGGAACTGCCGGACGGGCAGGAGTTCCCGTCCCGCAACCGGCTGATGCGCGAGTTCCGCATCGGCGCACCGAAGGCAGACGAACTGCTCGCCCGACTGCGGGCCGAGCACGCCGACCGGACCCGCACCGACACCCTTCGGACCGCAATGGCCGTCCGGGGTGCCCTGCTGGCACCAAACACCGACACCGACACGCCGGCCGCGCCCCGGCTGGACTACGCCGAGCCGATCGGCCCGGACCCGGCACCGACGCCGGTCGTGCCCGAGCACGCGCCGCCGCCCGCCGAGCCGGTGAAGATCCCGCCCGTCACGCCGCCCGCCGAGCTGGGCACGGTCGGTCACCCGGACACGCCCACCCCGGCAGCGCCGGTCCGGTCGGCGGTGGTGTGGCCGGTGATCCTGCTGGCGCTGCCGGCGTTCGTGGCGATCTGGTCCGGGTGGGTCGGACTCGGCGGACTCACCGGGTTCGGGGTGGTGCACCCGCTACCCGGTATCGCCGACGGGTTTGCCATCAACACAGCGATCACCCTGCCCATCGGCGTCGAAACCTACGGCGCGTACGCCCTCTACGTCTGGCTGTCCGGCCGCGTACCCGAGCGGGCACGCCGGTTCGCAAAGTGGTCGGCTATCGCGTCGCTGCTCGTCGGCGCGCTCGGTCAGGTCGCCTATCACCTGCTGGTCGCGGCCGGTGTCGAGTCGGCCCCGTGGTGGATCACCACCGCCGTGGCGTGTCTGCCAGTGGCGGTGCTCGGCATGGGTGCCTCGCTGGCGCACCTCGTTCGCTCGCACGACTAGTTCCGCCCGGCAGCGCAGCACGGTTCCTAGGCCAAGAGCTGCGCTGCCGGCCTCAACCCTCAACCCTCACGGACCTTGGGAGAGACACCCATGCTCGCAGACCCCACCGGTTCCCGCGCGGCCGTGTTCGCGGCCGTGTTCGTCGCCCTCTACGCCGCCCACCAGGTCGCCGATCACTGGGTCCAGACCCAGCACCAGGCCGACTGCAAGGGCCAGCCCGGCTGGACCGGCCGCCTCGCCTGCGCCGCGCACGTAGCCACCTACACCGGCACGGCGGTGCTGGCGTTGGTGTTCCTAATCGCCGGCACCGGCCTCCGCCTAGACCCGGCCGGCGTCACGGTCGGGCTCGGCATCTCCGCCGTGACGCACTACATCGCTGACCGGCGCACCCCGCTGCGATGGATCGCTGAGCAGACCGGCAGCGCCGCGTTCTACCGGCTCGGCACACCCCGGCCCGGCCGTGACGACAACCCGAGTTTGGGCACCGGCGCGTACGCCCTCGATCAGTCGTGGCACGTCGGGTGGCTGTTCATCGCCGCCCTGTTCTGCGCCATCTAGCACCGCCCGGCGGCACGGCCCCTGGCTACCAACCTGCGCCGTGCCGCCGGCCCCTTACCGATCTCCCGACCGTTGGAGGAACCCCCATCATGACCAGCGATCCCATCACCAACCCTGCCGGGTCGCCGCCGGATGAGAAGGCGGCCCGGATTGTGGATCTGGCGCAGCGGCGGGCGGACCGTGCCGCCGCCGCGCAGGGCTTGTCCGCCGCCGACGCGGCCGACGCCGAAACCGTCGCCCCGGAACCGGTCCTGACCGGCGAGGTAGTCGACCCGCCCGACCGCCGTCCCGACCTGGCTGAGCTGCTGGACCGCCGTGGCGGGCCGATGCTGCCGCTGTGGCTGACCGACCCCGGTCAGCGGCGAGACATGATGCGGCGCGCGGTCAACGCCGCCGGCTACCACGTCGGCACGCATGTGGTGCTGTCGCCGGTCTACGTGGGCAAGGTCGCCTGGTACGCGCCCAAGGGCGCGGCTCGCCTGATCGGCCGCGTGTTGGGCTGGACCAGCGCTGAGGCGGGAAACTGGCATCTGCGGCAGGACGCCGCGAACCGTAACGACCCGAAGACGTGGCTTGACCTGGACCGGCACCGGATGCGGCAGGCGTCCTGGCGGTGGTGGGTCACCGGGGCAGGCACCCTGGCCACCGGGACCGGCGGCCTGGTGCTGGCGTCGGACATCACCCCGTGGTGGGTGAAGTTTCCGGTTCTGGCCGCCGGGCTGGTCGGGCTGGCCCGTTACGGACGGCCCATGGACAAGCCGATCCTGGCCCGCACGGTCGTGCGGCCGGTCTACCGGAAGCTGACGGCAGAGCTGACCCGCAAGGGCATCATGGCCACCGGCCTGGTCAAACGACCGGAAGACATCGTGTTCCCCGCCGGAGTGGGCGAGATCCGCCGCGACGGACCCGGCTACCTGGCCATCGTGGATCTGCCTGATGGGGTGATCGCGGTGGACGTGGTGGAGGAACGCGACAAGCTGGCCGGTGGGCTGCGCCTGCCGATGGATCAGGTGTGGCCGGAGGTCATGCCCCGTGAGCACCCGTCCCGGCTGGCGTTGTGGGTGGCCGACCGGCCCGTCTCGGCGATGAAGCAACCGCCCTGGCCGCTGCTGCGCGGTGGGCAGACGGACTACTTCAAGCCGTTCGTGTACGGGTTCGACCCGCGTATGCGGCCGGTCGATTACCGCATGGACGAGCGCAACAGCCTGTTCGCCGGCTTCCCCGGCTCCGGTAAGTCCCTGTCCGCCCGGGTGATCCTCGCGGGTATGGCGCTGGATCCGCTGGTGCAGTTCGCCGTGTTCGACCTGGCCGGACGCGGTGACTTCGACGCCTTCGAACCCCTGTGCCCGCCGGAACTGTTCGGGTCCGGGGCGGACGAGGGGACAAAGCAAAACGCTTACCGGATGCTGATGTGGCTGCTCAAGGAGTGCGACGTGCGCGGCCCACGCATCAAGCACTACGCCACCCAGGGACTCAACACGGAGAACAAGCTCAACCGGGCGATTGCCGCCAAGGACGCCCGGCTGCGGCCGATCGTCGCCGCGATCGATGAGGTCCAGGAACTCATCACCGATCCGGAGATCGGCAAGTCCGCCGCCGCCGCGATGACCAGCATCATCAAACGCGGCCGGGCACTGGGTATCCACATGGTGCTGATGACTCAGCGCATCGACAAGGAGTCCCTGCCCAAGGGCGTCACGTCCAACATCGCCAACCGCACCTGCCTCGCCGTGCCGTCGCACGTTGAGACGGATCTGGCGTTGGGCACCGGCGCGTACCGGCAGGGTGCCCGGCCCACGCAGTTCGAGATCGGCGTGGACGCCGGGTGGGGTGTGCGGGTCGGTTACGGGCCGATGACCGCCGTGCGCGCCGCCTACCTCGACCGGGCCGCCGTAGAGAAGGTCTGCGCGCGGGGCGTGGCGCTGCGCGGCGGCATAACCGGCCCGGCCGACGTACCGACAGTGCGGGACGTGCTGGACGACCTTCGGGCGGTGTGGGTGCCGTCCGAGCGTGGCCAGCATTGGGACACCCTCGCCGGCCGGCTGGCCGACCGGTTCCCTGAGGCGTACTCCGCGGTGACCCCGGAAGCACTGTCCGCGCTGGTGCGGGCCAAGGGCGTGGAGTCACGCAACGTGAAATCCGGTGGGGCGACCCGCAAAGGCGCGTACCTCGCCGACATCACCACCGCCGCCCAGCGACGCGACGGCGACGGCGGCTGAACGCCGGTAGCGGGGCGGGTAGCGAACCGATGAGGGGTAGCGGCACCGCTACCCCGGCCGCTACCCGCCCCACCAGCACCGATCTTCACCGGTAGCGGTAGCGGCGTACCCCGCCTACCGCCGGTAACCCCCCGTTTGGAGCCTCCAGTGACCCCCATCGTGGCCGCTACCAGCACAAACATGCCCGGAATGTCCGTAGTCTGGTTCGCCGGAATTGCCCTAACCGTGGCTGTCGGTTACGCCGCCGCCTGCTACGTCCGGCCGTTCACTGCCTGTCACCGCTGCAAGGGCACCGGCACCGCCCCGCTCCGCCTGTGGGAGCGGCTACGCCGCCGCATCACCCACCCCCGCGCGCTACGCGGACGGCCCGACTGCCGCCGCTGCTCGGGCACCGGACTGCGGCTGCGCATCGGTCGCCGCGCCGTCAACCACATCCGCCGCATCCGGCGGGCTGGCCGGTGACACGCCGGCCACCCGGTCACACCGACTGGTGCGGCCGGGACCACCGCTGCAACCTCGGCGAACACCGCTCTGAGGAAATCGTGGTCGACATCTCCGGCCACGCCCGCGCCGTCCTGGTACGGGTGCGGAGCGCCGCCGGCCGCGACCACGCCGAAATCCGTGTCCGGGTCGCCCTCGCCCCCGCCGAGCTGGCCGCCCGCCGTCAGTTGGTCGGCCTACTCGGCGACCTGCGGCACGCCGTCACCCGCGCCGCGATCGCCGCCCGGCCCCGGCCCAGGTGAGCCGATGGCCGCGCGGTGGCTTGCCGCGAGTGCGGCGCTCGGCCGACCGGTGACCGATGCCGAGCCCTACCCGCACATCTGCGGGCAACGAGTCGACGGCACGGACACCCGCAGCGGACGTCCGGCCTACCTGCAACGCCGCGACTGCGCCGCCTGCGCACAAGAGCATCACCAGCGCCGCACGGCCCGGTCCTCGCGCCCGGCGCGGCCGATGGCCGCCTGATAACCGATACCGGCGCGCTTCGCGCGCTCACTACCCGGTGGCCAGGGTTCGTCCTGCCCGGCCATCGATGCGCCGCCGCCGACATCACCTGAACGGAAGGAGAGTTCGTCGTGCCCTCTGTCGATCTGTTGACCGCTGCGCTTGCCTATGCGGCGCGTGGCTGGCGCATCTTCCCGCTACGCCCTGACCGCCCGGATGCCACCGACCCCGATGAGGCGAAGCGGCCGGCGTTTCCGAACCGGTGCACCGCCGAACGCTGCGACCAGACGGACCTGCGCTGCCAGGCTGCGGGACGGCATGTGGGGTGGGAGGAACGCGCCACCACTGACCCGGCCCGTATCCGCCGCGCGTGGTCGACCCGCCCCTATGGGGTGGGTATCGCGTGCGGCCCGTCCGGGCTGGTCGTGGTCGACCTCGACGTGCCGAAGCATCCGGGTGACGTGCCGCCGCCGGAGTGGGCCGGGGTGTGCGACGGACGCGACGTGTTCGCCGTCCTCGCCGGCCGGCACGGCACCCCAACCAACTGGGTTGCCGGGTTCGGTCCAGACGACACCGCGCCGCCTGGGGTTGACCACACCTACACGGTCCTCACGCCCAGCGGCGGCACGCACCTTTATTACCGGCACCCGGCCGGGGGGCCGCTGCTACGAAACACGACCAGCGATCGGGGACGCGGGTTGGGGTGGAAGGTCGACACCCGCGCGCACGGCGGTTACGTCGTGGCCGCCGGCAGCACCGTCACCGGCCGCCCGTACCTGGTGGCGTTGGACTGCGAACCCGCGCCGCTGCCGGCGTGGATCGCCACCGCGACCGCCCCGGCGGAGCGTCCGGCGTACCGGCCGACTGCGGTGGCGCTGCCACCGGACCGGCGCGGCCGGTACATCGCTGCGGCGATCCGCCGCCAGATCGACCACCTCGGCCGAGCCGCCGAGGGCACCCGCAACCACGCCCTGTTCCTCTCCGCCGTGGCGCTCGGTCAACTGGTCGCCGGAGGTGCCTTGACCGACGCCGACGTGTACGCGGTGCTGGAACCGGCCGCCCGGTCCCTGCCCGGCCGCCGGCCCCTGACCGACCGGGAGATTGCCCGCACCATCGCCTCTGGGCTGCGCGTCGGCGCACGACAGCCGCGCCGGCTGACCGACCTCGGGAGGGCCGCATGAGCGAGCGTCGCCGCCTCCAGGTCGGCTCCGGCCCGGAAACCATCCGCACGCTCAAGGCCGCGCTGGTCGACGGGCTCTTGCCCGACACGTACGTCTCGGCCGGCCGGCTGGTGCACATGGAAGCCGTGTCCGGTGGCCTGGCAACCGCCGCCGATGAAGACTCGCCACTGCCGGTGTCGGCCAGCATGGTCAACCCCGCCGGGCTGGCCGGGCTACTCGCCGAACACGCCTACGTATACCGGCTCAAGACCCGCAAGAGCGACAGCGGCGACCCGGAGATGTTCGAAGACGAGGTAACCCCACCTCGGGACATCCTGTCCTCGGTGCTAGCCGGAAAGACGTGGCCGGGCGTGCCGCCGCTGCGCGGGATCATCGGCGCTCCGGTGCTGCGCCGCGACGGCACCCTGTTGCAGCAACCCGGCTACGACCCGGCCACCGGCCTCTACCTCGCCTCCAAGGTCGCCCTGCCACCCGTGCCCGACAAGCCCACCCCGCAGCAGGTAGCCAACGCGCGCACGTTCCTACTCGACCGGTTCTTGCGGGACTTCCCATGGGCATCCGCTGCGGACCGGGCCAACTATGTGGCGCTGCTGGCCACGCCGATCCTGCGGCACTTCACCCGCTCCCTGACCCCGTTCGCGCTGATCGACGCCACCATGCCGTCATCGGGCAAGACGATCCTGACCGCCGGGCCGGGAATGCTCTACGGGCAGCGCGTCATGACCTGGGCGTACTCCGATGAGGAACTACGCAAGTCCATCACCGCCGTGCTCGCCGAACAGGTCGGCGTGGTCATCTGGGACAACCTCGCCGAGGGAACCGTCATCGACTCCGCCGTGCTCGCCCAACTCGTCACCTCCGGCGTCTGGTCGGACCGGCAGTTGGGCGCGTCCCGCAACGTCGCCACGGTCAACGACCGGCTGTGGATGGCCACCGGCAACAACCTGCAAGTCGGCGGAGACATGGCCTCCCGCACCGTCCGCGTCCGTCTCGACCCCGACATGCCCCGACCCGAGCTGCGCGACCAACGCGGGTTCGGCATCCCGCACCTCGACCAGTGGATCACCGATCCCGCGAACCAACTCACCGTGCTGTGGCATCTGCTCGTGCTGGTGCTCGACTGGACCCGACAGGGTGCGCCCCGGGTTACCGGGTTGTCGATGCGGCAGTTCACCCCGTGGGCGCAAGCCCTCGGCGGATTCCTGGCGCATCACGGCATCGACGGGTTCCTCACCAACGCCGCCGACATCCGCGAGATCGATGAAGACGAAACGCGCTGGCGCGCGTTCCTCACCTGCTGGCACGACCGCCACGGCAACCGCCCCATGACCGCCGCCGAACTCCGCCAAGACGGCGAACCGATGCATCTGGGCAGCGACGTGAACGACCCGTGGGACGGGCAGTTCATCACCACCCACAACGGCAGGCTTCCCAACCCGCTGCAACTCGGCCGGCTCCTCACCGGTCAAGCCGGGCGGTGGCGTGGTCACCACGTCATCCGCGCCGGCCGTAACGATCGGGGCGACCGGTCCGTGTTCTGGGTCGAGCAGCACCAGGGGTGAAACCCGCTGAACCATCTCCGCATCTCCGCAACGCCGCACCAACCCACCACCACCAGCCAAAACAGCCTGCGGAGAACGGAACATCAGAACCGGTCGATCTCCGCATCTCCGCAACCTGCTGCGGAGATGACCACCGTTTGCGGAGATGACCCCTCACCACCGGCACCAATCTCCGCAAGCATTCGCCCAGCTCACAGCCATGTTTGCGGAGATGCGGAGATGCGGAGATGGTTCAGCCCTTCCGCACCGAGCACCGACCAACCGCCACCGACCCACGCAGCCCGGCCCGCTGAGAGCCACACAGACGCAACCACCCAACGCCCAACACCAGGGAACCCGAGATCTTGCGTCTACGGCGCTCTCAGCGGGCCGTTCTACGCCGTTCTGCAGCGATACCTCCATGTCTATCCACAAAGTCCAACCACCCCGGAAAGGCGCTCACCGTGCGACTCGTGCCGCAGAATCAGCCCGCAGACGCGACCGACCGCCAGGAAGGAGACAACGTCATCCGCCTCTCTCCCAAGCCGTTCATGTCTACCGAGCAGCTAGCCGAGCTGCTCGACGTCGACCCTTCGACCATCCGGCGGTGGCGCACCCTCCAACCGTTGCAGGGTCCGCCGTTCATTCAGATCTCCGACCGGGTGGTGAAGTACGCGACCACCGACGTTGAGCGGTGGTTGTCGGCCCGTCGCGTCTACCCGCAGGCGGCCTGATGGCGTCGCCGCAGCAACCACCGATCGGCGTGCGCCTGGCCACCGATGTCGAGCACCGGCCCGGACGCGATCGGCCGTACCGGGCGCGGGTGCGGTGGACCGACCCGACCAGCAAGCGCCGACTGTCCAAGTCAACGACGGTCGCCACGCCGGAAGAGGCACAAGCCTGGCTGGACGGCATGGTCAGCGCCGCACAGGGTGGCGTCGACCCGGTCGCCGCTACCAAGCGACTCACGGAGTACGGCGAGAACGTGATGACGCTGGCCCTACGCGGCTTGGAGCGCAAGACGCTTGATCCGTACCTGGCGGGATGGCGGAAGCGCGTGGTGCCGACGCTTGGTCACATTCCCGTTCGGATGATTACAAATGGCGCGGTGGATCGAGCGGTTCACTCCTGGATCGCCGACGAATACAGCCGATCAACGGTGAAGAACAGCCTTGCCGTGCTGGTCCGCGTGATGGAACAGGCCGTACGTGACGGCATCATCCAACGGAATCCCGCACAGGTGACCGGGTGGCAGCGCGAATACCAGCGAGCAGAAGACGAGTTGGACGATCCTCGCTCACTCGCACTGCCCGATTGGGAAAGGCTGACCAGTCTCGCCGATGCACTGGTCAACCGGTCCGCGAATCACTTCACCGGATGGGCCGACGTCGTGATATTCGCCGCCTGTACCGCCGCGCGGATCGGCGAGGTGTCCGGCGTGCGGGCCGAGGACATCGACCGGGAAACGTGGATGTGGACGGTACGCCGCCAAACCACGCCCGGCCCCGGTGGCCTCATCGACAAGGGCACGAAGGGAAAGCGCGCCCGCACGGTGCCGCTGATCGAAGAGGTACGGCCGATCGTGGCTCACCGCCTGGATGCCGCAAGCAAGCCCGATTCCCGGCTGTTCACCGGTCCACGCGGGGGCCGGATCAGTACCGCCGTGCTGCGCGACGCGACGCATTGGGATGAGGTGGTCACCACGCTCGGATACGAGCACCTACGCCGGCACGACCTGCGGCACACTGGCCTTACCTGGATGGCTGACGCTGGCGTGCCGGTGCACGTCCTACGGAAGATCGCCGGACACGGGTCGCTGACCACCACCCAGCGCTACCTACACCCCGACCGGCAGTCGATTACGGACGCCGGAACGGCCCTCAGCGCCCACTTGAAGGCCCGCCGGTCCCCAGGTGGTCCCCAGCTACGCGCCGTCTAGATCAGCAACCTCTACTGCCCCGATACGAATTAGAGGCCGTTGACCAGGGTTTTCACCCCGGTTGACGGCCTCTTTCGTGCTGTCGGGACGGCCGGATTCGAACCGACGACCCCTTGACCCCCAGTCAAGTGCGCTACCAAGCTGCGCCACGTCCCGATGCCACCACAGAATCTTCCCGCGACGGCCGGTACAGCTTAGCGCAGGAGCCTCTCCCGCTCGCACCGGCCCCTCCCGGCATGTGTGGTCTGGCTCGATGGATCGGCCCAGCAAGGTGAGCAGCAGAGCATTCCTCAAGCTCCCCCCACCACCCGGGCACGACCGTCGAGGTAGGCCCCCGTGACAAGCGGCGATCATGGACCGAAGTGGGTGACACCACCACCCACCACCCCTAAAGCATCCTAGGAGGGTGGGTGGTGCGTTGGGTGCGGGTTGGGGGGTCAGCCGTGGGCTTTGCCGCGTCCGCCGGGGCCGAGCTTCTTCCGTGGGCGTACCGAAATCTCGATCGGGCTGCCCTCGAAGCCGAACTCCTCGCGCAGCTTGCGCTCGACGAAGCGCTGGTAGCCGGCGTCTAGCGGACCGGTGGTGAAGAGCACGAAGCGCGGTGGGGCCACCCCCGCCTGGGTGGCGAACAGGATCCGAGGCGCCCGTCCGCCCCGCACCGGGTGCGGGGTGGCCTGGACCAGCGCGGTCAGCCACGCGTTGAGCTGTGCGGTGGGGATCCGCGTCTCCCAGCTGTCCAGCGCCCGATGCAGGGCGGCGGCGAGCTTGTCGACGGCCCGGCCGGTCTTCGCCGACAGGTTCAAACGGATCGCCCACGGGATGCGGCGCAGCTCCCGCTCGATCTCCTTGTCCAGGTAGTACCGACGGTCGGCGTCGACCAGGTCCCACTTGTTGAAGGCGATGACCAGTGCCCGGCCGGACTCGGTGACCATGGACAGGATCCGCTGGTCCTGCTCGCTGATGGGTTCGCTGGCGTCGAGCAGCACCACCGCCACCTCGGCCGCCTCGATCGCCGAGGCGGTACGCAGGCTGGCGTAGTACTCGGTGCCGCTGGCCCGGCCGACCCGCTTACGCAGCCCGGCGGTGTCCACCAGGTGCCAGGTGTCGCCACCGATGGTGACCAGACTGTCCACCGGGTCGACGGTGGTACCGGCGACCGAGTCGACCACCGCCCGTTCCTCGCCGGAGAAGCGGTTCAGCAGGCTGGACTTGCCGACGTTGGGCCGTCCGACCAGGGCCACCCGTCGCGGGCCCCGGGGGCGGTACTCCGCCACCTTCGGCGCCTCCGGCAGCGCGGCCAGGATGGCGTCGAGCAGGTCACCGGAGCCCCGCCCGTGCAGTGCCGAGACCGGGTGTGGTTCACCGAGTCCGAGTGACCACAGCGAGGTGGCCTCCAGCTCGACGCTGGTGTTGTCGGCCTTGTTGGCCACCAGGATCACCGGCTTGGCGCTGCGGCGCAGCATCTTCACCGCGGCCTCGTCGACGTCGGTGGAGCCCACCGTCGCGTCGACCACGAAGACCACCACGTCCGCGGTCGCCACCGCGGTCTCGGCCTGGGCCGCGATCGCCGCGGCGCGGTCCTTCGCGTCCGGTTCCCAGCCACCGGTGTCCACCACGGTGAACGCCCGCCCGGACCACTGCGCGTCGTAGGGCACCCGGTCGCGGGTCACGCCCGGCACGTCCTCCACGACCGCCTGCCGACGACCGATGATGCGGTTCACCAGCGTGGACTTGCCCACGTTGGGGCGTCCGACCACCGCCACCACCGGCTGCGGACCGGTCGGCTCCTCGGTGTCGGCGTCCGGCTCCCGCAGTTCTACCCAGCCGTTGTCGCTCATGCCATGCCTCGCTTCACTGGTCGGCGGGCGGCACCGCGCGCACGAACGTTCACGCCACTGACCGTTCGGCCAGTAGTGCCCGCAGCCGCGCCACGACCTCGTCGATGCCGAGTTCGGTGGTGTCGAGCACCACCGCGTCCGGTGCCTGGGCCAGCGGGTCGGTCTTGCGGGTGGAGTCCAGTTGGTCACGCCGGGCCAGGTCGGCGGCGGTGGCGGCCACGTCGGAGGCGTTCTCGGCGCTGCGTCGCGCGGCACGCGCCGCCGCAGACGCGGTCAGGTACACCTTCAGGTCCGCGTCGGGGGCCACCACGGAGCCGATGTCACGTCCCTCGACCACGATCCGCTCCGCCTTGGCGATCATGTCGCGCTGGCGGGAGACCAGCAGTGCGCGCACCGCCGGCACGGCAGCCACGGCCGAAACGGCTGCGGTCACCTCGGGGCCACGGATGTCGGTCTCGACGTTCACCCCGTCGACCGTCACGGCGTATCCGGCGGGGTCGGTGCCGATGCGCAGGTCCACCTCACCGGCGACCTTCGCCACCGCCTGCGCGTCGGTCAGGTCGACGCCCGAGCGCAGCACCGCCCAGGTGATCGCCCGGTACATGGCGCCGGTGTCGAGGTAACGTCCGCCGAGGCTCGTGGCGAGCCGCCGGGAGACGGTGGACTTACCCGAACCGGACGGCCCGTCCACAGCGACCACGCAGCGCCCGGCCGGCACGTTTTCCTCCACCGTCGTCCTCCTCAGCCCGTACCTCACGATCCATCAGGAAAGACCGCGAGCGGTTGACCACACGTGTTCAATGATGCCCGGCGTCGTGGAGTGCTGCCGCTCGGGCCGTCAGGCAGCCTACCCTCAGCCGTACCCGCGGCTGCCGCCTCAGTCACCCACGGCCTTGAACAGGGCGGCGACCTCCGCGTTGGTCAGCCTCCGGGTCCGCCCGGCGCGCAGGTCGCCGAGCCGGATCGGCCCGATGGAGGTACGCACCAGCCGGCTCACCGGGTGCCCGACCTCCGCGAGCAGTCGCCGTACGATGTGTTTGCGGCCTTCGTGCAGGGTCAGCTCGACTTGGGCGGTACGCCCCAGACTGTCCACCACCCGGAAGGCGTCGACGGTCACCGGGCCGTCCTCCAACTCCACGCCGGCCGCCAACCGCTTGCCGAGGTTGCGTGGGATCGGGCCGGACACCTCGCACAGATAGGTCTTCGGCACCCCGAAGGAGGGATGCGTCAGCCGGTGCGCGAGGTTGCCGTCGTTGGTGAGCAGCAGCAGTCCCTCGCTGTCCGCGTCGAGCCGCCCGACGTGGTAGACCCGCTGCTCGACCCGGTTGCCGAGGAAGTCGGTCAGCGCGGTACGCCCCTTCTCGTCCGCCATGGTGGAAACCACCCCGCGCGGCTTGTTCATCGCCAGGTACACCAGCCGGGTGTCGGCCACCAGCCGCTCGCCGTCAACATGGATGACGGCCGTGGTCGGGTCGACCTTGTCACCGAGCTGGGCCACCCGTCCGTTGACCGTCACCCGGCGACGGAAGATCAGATCTTCACACGCCCGCCGGGAGCCGACACCGGCGGCGGCGAGCACCTTCTGGAGGCGTTCCGGGCCGGTGTAGACGGGGGCGTCGGGGCGGGGGGTGCGGTTATCGCGCGGCATCGGCAAGCTCTTCTACGTCGTCGGGGAGGAACGGGGCGAGAGGCGGCAGGTCGTCGAGGCTGTTCAGGCCCAGCTTCTCCAGGAACATGGTGCTCGTCCGGTAGAGGTAGGCGCCGCTGTCGGACTCGGTGCCGCACTCCTCGATCAGGCCGCGGGAGACCAGGGTACGGATCACCCCGTCACAGTTGACACCACGGATGGCGGAGATGCGCGACCGGGTCACCGGCTGCTTGTACGCCACCACCGCCAGGGTCTCCAGCGCGGCCTGGGTCAGCCGGACCGACTGCCCATCGAGAACGAACCGTTCGACATAGGTGGCGTATTCCGGGCGGGTGTACAGCCGCCATCCGCCCGCCGCCCGACGCAGCTCGAACCCGTGACCGGCCGAGGTGTATCCGGCGGCGATGTCGTCCAGCATCGGGCCGATCCGCTCGGCGGGCTGCTCCAGCACCTGGGCGAGGACCAGTTCGCTCACCGGTTCGTCGACCACCAGCAGGATCGCCTCCAGCGCGCCGCGCAGCTCCGCGTCGTCGAGTTCCGGCGGCGGCTCCGGCACCGCACGCTTGCGTGCCCCCGGCCGCCCCCGCCCCGCTCCCGGCTCCACCTTCTCGATGGAGGGAACCGGCTCCGTCTCAATGGGGGGAACCGGTTCCTTGTCCATGAGAGGAACCGGTTCCTTCTCGATGGAGGGGATCGGGCCCTGGAGGGGCACCTGCGCTCCAGGATCCGCGTTGTCGGTCGCGACGCCGGGAGAGGTGGGGGTGGGTGGCTCGGGAGGGGTGGGGTTCTCGGCTTGGGTGGGGTCCTCGGGCGGAGCGGTGGGGGCGGCGCGCTGCCAGGGTGGGATCCAGGCGGCGGCCTGCTCGGCCAGGGAGTCCGCTCGCTCGTCGTTGCTCATCCAGCTCGCTCCTCGATCACTCCGTCGCACCGGCCGCGCCGGTGTCGGGACCGCCGGTGGGTGCCGCGTCGGCGACGCTGTCCGTCCCCGGGGTACCGGCTGTCGGCTCAACCGGGGTGCCGGCTGTCGGCTCAGCCGGGGTGCCGGCGTACTCGTCGATGGCCAGGGCCGGGCCGCCGTCGGCGGGGCCGGTCCAGCGTACGGTCAACTCCTCCAACGCCTGTTCCTGGACGAAGGCCACCACGCCCTGCCGATACAGCTCCAGCAGGGCGAGGAACCGGGCGACCACCTCCAGGGTGGCCGCACAGTCGGCGCAGAGCAGCGAGAAGGTGGCGGTACCGGCCCGACGTAGCCGTTCGGCGATGATGCCGGCGTGTTCCCGGACACTGACCCGGACCATGTGCACGTGGGCGACGGACACCTCGGGTATCGGCTTCGGGGTCATCGCCCGCACCGCCAGCTTGAGCAGCCGCTGCGGACCTATGCCGAGCACCAGGTCGGGTAGCGCCTCCGCGTAGCGGGGTTCGAGGGTGACGGCACGCGGGTAGCGTCGACCGCCGACCTCCTCCAGCGCGGCGATGTGCGCCGCCGCCTCCTTGTACGCCTTGTACTGCAACAGCCGGGCGAAGAGCAGGTCCCGCGCCTCCAGCAGGGCCAGGTCCTCCGGATCCTCGACCTCGGCGGCCGGCAGCAGTCGCGCGGCCTTCAGGTCGAGCAGGGTCGCGGCGATCAGCAGGAACTCGCTCGCCTCGTCCAGGTCCCAGTCGTCGCCCATGGCCCGGATGTACGCGATGAACTCGTCGGTCACCTGGTGCAGGGCGACCTCGGTGACGTCGAGCTTGTGCTTGCCGATCAGTTGCAGCAGCAGGTCGAACGGGCCGGTGAAGTTGGCCAGCCGGACGGTGAAACCGTTGGCGTCCGTCTCCGGGTCCGTGCCGGTCGTCGGCTCGACGCCGGTCGACGCCGCGGTGTCCTGCGCACCCGGCACGGGTGCGTCAGCCGCCACAGGCGGGTCCGCCGTAGCGGTCGGGTCGAGGGACGGGGCGCTCACGCCGACGACGGTAGTCCACGGTCGGGACACCTCGGTTCAGCGCCTCCTACCGCTCGGCCTGCGCGGCGATCACCTCGCGGGCCAGCTGACGGTAGTTGCGGGCACCCGAGGAGGCCGGGTCGAGCGTGGTGATCGGCGAGCCGGCGACGGTGGACTCGGGGAACTTGACGGTCTTGGTGATCACCGTCTGGTAGACCTTGTCGCCGAACGCCTCCACCACGCGTTGGAGCACCTGACGGCAGTGTGTGGTGCGGCTGTCGTACATGGTGGCGAGGATGCCTTCGAGTTCCAGGTCGAAGTTCAGCCGCTCGCGCACCTTGTCGATGGTGTCCAGCAGCAGTGCCACGCCGCGCAGACTGAAGAACTCGCACTCCAGCGGGATCAGCACGCCGTGGGCGACGGTCAACGCGTTGATCGCCAGCAGGCCGAGCGACGGCTGGCAGTCGATCAGGATGAAGTCGTACTCCTTGCGGACGCTCTTGAGCACCCGGGCCAGCGCCATCTCGCGGGCGACCTCGTTGACCAGCTGGATCTCCGCGGCGGAGAGGTCGATGTTGGCGGGCAGCAGGTGCAGCCCGGCCACGTCGGTCTTGATGAGCACGTCCTCGGCGGTGACGTCGTCCTGCATCAGCAGGTTGTAGACCGACAGATCGAGGTTGTGCGGGTTGACTCCCAGCCCGACGGAGAGGGCACCCTGCGGGTCGAAGTCGACCAGCAGCACCTTGCGACCGTACTCGGCGAGGGCCGCACCGAGGTTGATGGTCGTGGTGGTCTTGCCGACCCCGCCCTTCTGGTTGGCCATCGCGATGATCCGGGCCGGTCCGTGCCGGTCGGTCGGCATCGGCTCCGGGATCGGCTTACGCATGGTGTAGGCGGCCGGATCGGCTGGGCCCAGATCCGAGCCGAGGGCGTTCTGCTGCTCGCGGAGCTCCGACGTCCAGGTCTCGGCACGGTCACCGTTGCCAGCCATGTCCTTCGTTGCCCCCTTCCGACGACCATTCCGGCGTCGGAGCCGCTCGACGTCCTTGCGGCGCCGCTGCGCACCCCGGCGATTCCTCCGCGAGGCCGCGCCGATGCCGACTGTACGCCACCGACCAGCAGGCCGTTCGGACCCGCTCGGCGTGTCGGCCGCCGGCAACGGTCACCGGCAGGTCAGGCACCGGCACCGGCCGTGCCCGGCCCACCAACCGGTCCCCCGACGGGCCCGGTCACGGCCGGTCACCGTCGAGGTTCAGTCGCGGGCGCGCGGATGCGCGGTGGCATAGACCTCGCGCAGCCGCTCGACGGTGACCAGGGTATAGACCTGGGTGGTGGTCACCGAGGCGTGGCCGAGCAGTTCCTGCACCACCCGGACGTCGGCGCCGCCGTCGAGCAGGTGGGTGGCGTACGAGTGACGCAGCGTGTGTGGCGACACGGCCTGTGGACCGTCGACGGTCAGCCCGGCCCGCTCGGCCGCCCGGCGCAGGATGGTCCAGGCGCCCTGCCGGGTCAGCGGGCCGCCCCGGGCGTTGAGGAAGACCGTCGGGCTGCCCCGCCCGGCGGCGACCAACCCCGGCCGGGCGCGCACCAGGTACGCGCCGAGTGCCCGCAGCGCGTACCCGCCGATCGGCACCAGCCGGGTCCGGCCGCCCTTGCCGCGCAGCACCGTCACCCCGTCGTCGAGGTCCACGTCGTCGACCACGGTGCCGACCGCCTCGGAGATCCGTGCCCCGGTGCCGTACAGGAACTCCAGCAGCGCCCGGTCACGCAGCGCCAGCGGGGCGGCGTCCCCCGCCGCGTCGACCGGTCCGGCGGCCTCCAGGAGGGCGACGACCTGGTCGACCGGCAACGCCCGGGGCAGCCGACGAGGTGTGGCGGGGGGTCGCACGTCGCGGCTCGGGTCGGCGGCGGCCAGGCCCTCGCGCAGGGCGAACCGGTGCAGTCCGCGTACCGCGCTGGCGGCGCGGGCGGCCGAGGAGGCGGCGAGGGGCGGGTGCCCGTCGGCACCGGCGCGCAGCCGGGCCAGGTGGCGTTCGATCTCGCCGGCGGAGACCGCCGACAGGTCGGTCACCCCGGCGGCGGTCAGCGATCCGAGGTAACGGTCGAGATCCCGACGGTACGAGGCGAGCGTGTTCGCGGCGAGTCCACGTTCGACGGTGAGGTGGTCGAGGTAACCGCGCACGGCACGGCGCAGGGCCGGCGAGGGCTGGTCGTCCCCGCCGGCCTCGTCCGGGCTCGACCACTGGTCCGTCAGGCCAGCACCTCGGCCAACGGCAGGGTGGACAGGCCGTGCGCCTCGGCGACCGGGCCGTAGACGACCTGACCATCGTGGGTGTTCAGGCCCAGCGCCAACGCCGGGTCGCGGCGGGATGCCTCACGCCACCCGTGGTTGGCCAGTTCGAGGGCGTACGGGAGGGTGACGTTGGTCAGCGCGTAGGTGCTGGTGTTGGGCACCGCGCCGGGCATGTTCGCCACGCAGTAGAAGATCGAGTCGTGCACCCGGTAGACCGGATCGTCGTGGGTGGTGGGCCGCGAGTCCTCGAAGCAGCCGCCCTGGTCGATGGCGATGTCGACCAGCACGCTGCCCGGCTTCATCCGGGAGACCAGCTCGTTGGTGATCAGCTTCGGCGCCTTCGCCCCGGGCACCAGCACCGCCCCGATGACCAGGTCCGCGTCCAGCACCGCCCGCTCGATCTCGTACGCGTTGGAGACGACGGTCTGTAGGTGGCCCCGGTAGATGGCGTCGGCCTGCCGCAACCGGCCGACGTTCTTGTCCAGCAGCAGCACCTCGGACTGGAGGCCCAGCGCGATCGCGGCGGCGTTCATGCCGGAGACACCGGCACCGATGACCACGGTCTTGGCCGCGTAGACACCGGAGACACCGCCGGGCAGCACCCCCCGGCCACCGCCGGTACGCATCAGGTGGAAGGCCCCGACCTGCGGAGCGAGCCGTCCGGCCACCTCGGACATCGGGGCGAGCAGCGGCAGCGACCGGTCCGGCAGCTCCACCGTCTCGTACGCGATGCCGGTGACCTTCCGGTCGAGCAACGCCTCGGTGCACTCCCGGGAGGCCGCCAGGTGCAGGTAGGTGAAGAGCACCTGCCCCTCGCGCATCCGGTGGTACTCCTCGGCGACCGGCTCCTTGACCTTGAGCACCAGGTCCCCGGCGTCCCAGACCTCGTCGGCGCTCTCCAGGATCTTGGCTCCGGCGGCGGCGAACTCCTCGTCGGTGATGCTCGACCCGAGCCCGGCGCCGGCCTCGACGAAGATCTGGTGCCCGGCTCGGGTGAACTCGTTGACGCCCGCGGGCGTGATCGCCACCCGGTACTCGTGGTTCTTGACCTCGCGTGGGATGCCGACCTTCACGTTGCAGACCCTCTCTCCGCCGGACCGCTGCCCCGACAAACGCGGAGTGTGGTGGCCCCTTTGCCGCCACAGACAACCGTCCCGTGGGCGGCAGTTTAAGCGGGCCGACCCGACGCCGGTGCCAGCACTGTGACACCTGGTGGTCGCGGACGTTGACGGTGTGTCAGGTGTGAACGCGCCCCTCGGTGGAGTGTCACCTCAGCCGTCAGGACAGGGTTCGATGTCATCGTCCCACTTTGGCAGGCCGGTGCCGCAGACCAGCGGGTGGATCACTATTGTGTCGCCTCATGACCTATCCCCCTCAGCCCGGGTATCACCCCCAGGGCGTTTCTGACAAGAGCAAGGTCGTCGCGGGTGTCCTGCAGATCCTGCTGGGCGGTTTCGGCGTCGGCCGGTTCTACATGGGTGACACCAAGACCGGTGTCATCCAGCTCATCGTCACCTTGGTGACCTGCGGAATCGGCAGCCTCTGGGGCCTCATCGACGGGATCCTGATCCTGGTCAACGGTGGTGTCGACGCACACGGGCGACCGTTGCGCGACTGATCCGCGACATCACGCAGGGGCCGGGCGATCTTCGCCCGGCCCCTGCGTGTCAGGTACTGCCGTCAGCCCGGCAGCGGGACGTCCGCCCGGCGTAGCGCCGACCAGCCGGTGTCGCGGGCCCGAGCGGCGGCGAGCAGCCCGGCCACACAGGACGCGTTGGTGATCTCACCGGCCAGCACCATCCCGACCGCCTCGTCCAGGTCGATCCGGACGATCTGCAGGTCGGCCTCCTCGTCGTGCCGGTCGTGGCGTTGCCCCGCCGGTACGTCGGCGAGGTCACGGGCCAGGAAGACCCGGACCAGTTCGTCGGTGAACCCGGGCGAGCTGTGCAGGTCGACCAAGACGTCGAAGCGACCGGCGACCAGGTCGACCTCCTCGGCCAACTCCCGCGCCGCCGTGACCGCCGGGTCCTCTCCGGCCACATCGGTCAGACCGGCCGGCAGTTCCCACAGCCGTCGCCCGACCGGTTGGCGGTACTGCCGGATCAACACCACCCGACCGGCGTCGTCGAGCGCCACCACCGCCACCGCGCCGACGTGCCGGACCAGGTCCCGGGTGGCGGTGCCACCGCCCGGCATGGTGACCTCCTCCGAGACCACCTCGAAGATCCGTCCGCGGTAGCGCGACTGCCGGGAGCGCACCTCGTAGTGGTGCTCGACCTCGCTCACGAGGCCGACGTCGCCGTCGCGGCGGCGCCGTTGCGGTTGGCCCGCTCGGCGGCGTCGTCCAGGTCCACCGGGAGCTGGTCCGACTGTGAGTACGTCACCGCGGCGTGGACGAAGGCGGCGAACAGCGGATGCGGCCGGGTCGGGCGGCTCTTGAGTTCCGGATGCGCCTGGGTGGCCACGAAGAACGGGTGCAGGTCGCGGTCCAGCTCGACGAACTCGACCAGCCGACCGTCCGGCGAGGTGCCCGAGATGTGCAGCCCCGCCTTGACGAGCTGGTCGCGATAGGCGTTGTTCACCTCGTACCGGTGCCGGTGCCGCTCACTGACCTCGGTGCTGCCGTACGCCTCGGCCACGATCGACCCCTCGGTGAGGACCGCCGGGTACGCCCCCAGCCGCATCGTGCCGCCCAGGTCGCCCTTGCCGGCGACGATGTCCTGCTGGTCGGCCATGGTGGCGATCACCGGGTGCACCGCCTCGGCGTCGAACTCCAGGGAGTTGGCGCCGTCCAGTCCGGCCAGGTGGCGGGCCACCTCGATGGTCATGCACTGCAGGCCCAGGCAGAGCCCGAGCAGCGGAATGCCGTTCTCCCGGGCGTACCGGGCGGTGCCGATCTTGCCTTCGATGCCCCGGACGCCGAACCCGCCGGGGATGACGATGCCGTCCACCCCGGCCAGCGCCGCCGCCGCGCCGGTCGGCGTGACGCAGTCGTCGCTGGGCACCCACCGCAGATTGACCCGGGCCCGGTGCCAGAAACCGGCCGCCCGGATCGCCTCGCTGACCGACAGGTACGCGTCGGGCAGGTCGACGTACTTGCCGACCAGGGCGACGGTGATGGTGTGCCGGGGCTGGTGCACCCGCTCCAGCAGGTCGTCCCAGCCGTCCCAGTCCACGTCCCGGAAGGAGAGGCCGAGTCGGCGCACCACGTACGCGTCGAGCCCTTCCCGGTGCAGCACCTTGGGGATGTCGTAGATGCTGGGCGCGTCCGGTGCGGCGATCACCGCCTCGGCGTCAACGTCGCAGTAGAGGGACAGCTTGTGCTTGAGCTTGTCCGGGATGTCACGGTCGGAACGGCAGACGATGGCGTCGGGCTGGATGCCGATGCTGCGCAGTTGGGCCACCGAGTGCTGGGTGGGCTTGGTCTTCAGCTCGCCGGAGGGGGCGAGGTAGGGCACCAGCGAGACGTGCAGGTAGAAGCAGTTGTCCCGGCCCAGGTCGTGCCGCACCTGGCGGATCGCCTCCAGGAACGGCAGTGACTCGATGTCGCCGACCGTGCCGCCGACCTCGGTGATCACGACGTCCGGGGTACGACCGTCGTCGTCCGGGTCGGCCATGGCCAGGATCCGGGACTTGATCTCGTTGGTGATGTGCGGGATCACCTGGACGGTGTCGCCCAGGTACTCGCCGCGCCGCTCCTTGGCGATCACGTCGGAGTAGATCTGGCCGGTGGTGACGTTGGCCTTGCCGGACAGCGCCCGGTCCAGGAAACGCTCGTAGTGGCCCACGTCGAGGTCCGTCTCGGCGCCGTCCTCGGTCACGAAGACCTCACCGTGCTGGAACGGGTTCATCGTGCCCGGGTCGACGTTGAGGTACGGGTCGAGCTTCTGCATCACCACACGAAGTCCCCGCGCGGTGAGCAGGTTGCCGAGGCTGGAGGCGGTCAGCCCCTTACCCAGCGAGGAGGCGACGCCCCCGGTGACGAATATGTGCCTGGTCGTCCGTGCTGAAGGGGCCAAGGCCTGCTCCCGTGTCGTCCGTCGCGGTCGTGCAGACCGCCGAGCCGATCAGCGAAGTGATCACGCGATCCACGGGATTCCACGGTAACACCTCCCCGGCGGCCCGCCGGTGCCGCACCCGGGGTACCGACGCCGGGTCACCCGGTCGCGACCTCGGGCGACGACCGCGCACCCGACCCACCGCCCCCGGTCGACCCACCACCGGCCGGTCCACCGCCGGTCGGTCCGCCCTCAGTCGACCCACCACCGGTCGGTCCACCGCCGGTCGGTCCACCGTCGCCCGATGCCCCGCCGTCGCCCGTCGGTCCGCCGTCGGCGGGGCGGTCCGTTCCCGGTCGGGTCCGGTCCGCGGCATGGTCGAGCACCCGCAGCGCGGACAGCGCCGCCATCGGCACCACCACGGCGGCGGCGGCCCCGGCCACGTCCAGTGCCGCGGCACCCAGCAGGCCACCGATCACCGCCGCCACCGCGGTGCCCGCCATCGCCGCCCGGATCGCCGGGTAGATGCCGAACAGCCGCATCAGCCCGCCCCAGGGTTGCAGCAACGCGAACCAGACCAGCAGCGCACCGGCCAACGCCAGCACCGTCAGCGGGCTGTTGACCAGCGTCTCGAAGCTGGCGGCGCTGGACCGCTGCACGGTCAGCCCGCCGGTACCGTCGCCGAGCGCGGCCAGGAACCGGCCGAGGCTGTCCCGCTCCGCCGGATCCCGGCCCAGGTCCACCACGGCGAACCCGACCGTCACGGCCAGTCCGGCCATCGTCGCCCAGGCGAGCCGGGTCAGGGTCAGCCAGCCACCCGCGCTGATCGCCGCCGCCACGCTGACACCGGCGGTCAGGGCGATCGCGCCGATCGAGTCGGCACCCAGGTACGGGCTGCCGACGATCACCACGGCGGCCCCGCCCACGATCACCATGACGGTCGGTCGCCAGCGGCGGTTCACCCGTTGGGCGAGCCAACCGGCGCTGAGCAGGGCGGCGGCGGCGAACACGCCGAGCCCGACGGTGCCGAGGCCGGTGTAGCGGCCACCTTCCAGGGCGGAGTAGCCCACCACCCCGTTGAGCTGCAACCGGGCGCCGGTGACGACGTCCAGGCCGACGGCCGACGTGGCCAACCCGGCCACCGCGCCGAGCGGGCCGAGGGTGGTGCGGTAGCCGGGGGCGAGGCGTACCAGCAGCGTCGTGGCGGCCAGCAGCACGGCGGTCAGCCCGGCGAACGAGGCCGCCGGATGTGCGAAGCGCCACCACGGCGCGACCTCGACGACCAACGCCACCGGTATCGCGAGCGCGGCGGCGATCAGCAGCACCTCCACCGTCGCCACCACCGCACGCGGCACCGGTTTCGGCCCGTACGGACCGGCGTGCCGCCGGGCCCGCCGCAGCAGCGGCAGCACCGCCACGGCGAGCGCCACCTGGACGACGGCGAGCAGGGTGAAGAACCCGCCGGCCACCTCCCGCTGGGCGGCGGCCTCCCGGTCCGCGTCGGCGGGTTCGGCGATCGCGGCGGACAGGTCGGTCGGCCGTCCTCCGACGGACTCGGCGGAGCGGCCCAGGAACGCCCGGTCCGGCATCGGACGGCCCAGGGCGGCCAGTGCGGTCGGGGCCAGGTCGATCAGTTGCAGGTAGCCGCGCCGGCCGGTGCTGGGCGAGGTCAGCAAGCCCTCCTCCCAGCCTGGCCCGTGTGCGACGGCCACGTGCAGCCGGGACGGCCGCTCGGTGTCGGAGACTCCGGCGACGATCACCAGCGAGTGCGGCGGGCGCGCGTCGAGGACCCGGGCCAGTTGGGCGTCCGCGGCTTCGGCCGCCGCTGCCCGCCCCGCCGGATCGCTGCCTTCCACGGTGCCGAGGTCGACGATGCTGAGCACACAGGAGCCGAGCAGCCCGGCCGGATCCGCAGGCAGGGTCGACGCGTACCGGTCGACCCGGCCGAACGGCCGGGCGGCGGCCACCGCCGCGCCCGGCCCGACCGCCACCGAGCACCGCACCGACTCCGACAGCGCACCGGGCACCGTCCCCCACGGCAGCCGGTCCTGGTTGTACACGACGACGCTCTCCTGGTCGGGCAGGTTCGCGCCGATGCCGTCCGGCTGCTCCACCGTCACGTCGACGGGCGGGCACTGCCCGTCCGCGCCACGGCTGCCGGGCCAGGCGGCGAAGCTGCCCGCGCCGAGGGTCAACCAGCCGTCGACCGGGCAGGTGGGTCGGTGCGCGGACCGCACCGACAGCGACCCGATCGAGCCTTCGCGGGCCAACCGCCACAGCGTCGGCGTCCGCTCCGCGTCCACGTCGTCCCACCGCAGCCCGGCCACGCCGACCAGCACCACGTAGTCGGCGCTCTGCCGGGCCGGCGGACTCTGCGGGCGGGCGGCCAGCACGGTGATGCCGAGCGCCACCACCACCAGGGTGAGCACGATCGGAGCGATACGACGCAGCATCACCGACGTCCCGTCGACGGTGCGTCGGCGTCCGGCGTGGCCGGACCGGCCGGGCCGGAGACCAGCTCGGCGTAGAGGGCGAGCAGCTGGTCGAGGGTCTGCGCCTCGGTCGGCCAGGTTCCCGCCCGGGCCGCGCCGCGCCGCGCCAGCTCGGCGCGGCCGGCCTCGTCGTCGAGCAGGCCACGTACCGCCGCGTCGACCGCGTCGACGTCACCCGGTGGCACCAGCACCGCCGCGTCGCCGACCAGTTCCGGCAGCCCACCCACCGCGGTCGCCACCAGCGGTACGCCCGCCCGCAGCGCCTCCTGCGCGAACAGCTGGCGGGCTTCCCAGTCGCTGGTGACCACGGCGAGGTCGGCGCCGGCGAGCAGATCGGCCACGTCGGTGCGGTGTCCCAGCAGGGTGACCGGCGCCCGGGCAGCGCTGATCCGGGCCGCCAGTGGCAGGTAGGCCGGACCACTACCGGCGATCACGACGACCGGCGGCGGAGTGCGGGCCCGCCACCGGGCGGCGGCGTCCACCAGCACGTCGTAGCGCTTCTGCGGGTGCAGCCGGCCCACCGACAGGATCAACGGCTGGTCGGCGGCGACCCCGAACTCGGCGCGCACGGCCGCCCGACGGCGACGCGGCGCGGGTAGTTCGGGAGCGGCGACCGGGCCGAGCCGGGCATCCGCCGCGCCCAGCGCGACGGCCCGCGCCACCAGGTCGGCGGAGGCGCCGAGAGTCACCCGGGCACCCCGCGCCACGACCCGCTCCACCAGCCGGGACAGCGTGCCGCGTATCCCGGTGGCGAGCACCGCGTTGTGCCAGGTGACCACGAGCGGGGCAGACGGCCGGGCCAGCGCCGCCACCAGACCGGCGCGCAGCCCGTGTGCGTGCACCACGCTGACCTGCTCGGCGGCGAGCAGGCGTCGCAGCACGCCGACGGCACGGGCGTCGGCCGGGGTGGGACTCGCCGGGATCTCCACCGGGGCGAACCGGGCACCGGCGTCCTCGAAGTCGAACTGTTCCTGGGTAGCCGCCGGTCCGCAGACCAGCACCGGCTGACCGGCGGCGGCCAGCCCACGCGCCACCGACCGGACATGTTGGCCCACCCCGCCGGTGCTGGAGGCCAGGAGCAGCAGGACCGTACCCGGTCGACCCCCGACGGCCGTCGGCCCGTTCGTCGCGCTCACCGGATCGACTCTCCGTTCGCGACGGCGGGGCTCGCGGGCTCACTCCTCGCGCTCACCGGGACGCCTCCTTCTTCCGGTCATCTGGCCGGGACCGGCGCAGGCGGCGACCCAGCCCGGCCAGCAGTGGCCGCAGGTCCTGCCGGTCGACCAGCCACAGCACGGCGAGGAACACGACAGCGACCAGGACTCCGGACAGCATGCCCTGCATCAGTGCCGTCCACCGACCCGGGGGGTCGCCCTGCGCGTCGAGCAGCCGCAGCGTCAGCACCGCCGCGACGGCGGCGGTGCCACCGGCCAGCAGACCGGCGCCCCCGGCCCGGCCGGCACCGGCCAGCGCCTCCCGCCCGGCGGAGCGGGCGACGGCGACCAGCAGCAGCACACCGAGCAGCAGCATCCCCGCCGAGTTTGCCAGCGCCACCGCCAGCACCCGATCGGCCACCGGGAGCAGCGCGGACAGCGGGAACAGCACCAGCGGCACGGCGAGCCAGCCGACCGTGATGGTGGCGGTGGCCGCCCGCGTCGCGCCCCGGGCGTACAGGGCCCGGGACAGCACCGCGAACAGCCCGTACCCGAGCAGACCGGGTGCGTAACCGGCGATCGCGGCGGCGGTCGCGGCGCTGTCGAGCGGGAAGAACCGGCCGATCGGACCGGCCGCACCGATCAGGACCGCGGCACCGAGGCAACTGCACAGCAGCACCCCGCGCACCGTGGACGACAACACGTCGCGGAAGGTCGGCTCGTCCGCGTCCGCCGTCGCGGCCAGGGTGGGATACGCGGCGGTGGCCAGCGGCACCGCCAGCACCGCCCAGGGCAGCAGGTAGAACGTCTGGGCCAGGGTGAACACCTGGTACGCCTCGGTGCGACCGCTGGCCAGCCGGTAGAGGATCGCCGCCAGCGCCACCTGCTGTGCGGTGACCGTCACCACCCCGGCCACCGCCAGCCCACGCACCCGGGCCCGCGCGTCGGCCGGGAACGCGTACCCGAGGCGCAGCGACAGCCGCAGTCGACGCAGTGGGATCAGCAGCGACAGGGAGAGCACCACCACGCCGAGGGTGGTACCGACCGACAGGATCAGCTCACCGCCGCGTCCGGCCTGCGCCACGCTCGCTCCGGTACCGGCGACCCCGGCGAAGACCAGGTAGACGACGACCACGGTGAGACTCGACAGCAGCGGGGCGATGACCGGCCAGGCGAACCGGCGGTGCGCCTGGAGCACCCCGGTGAGGACGATGCCGATGCCGTACAGCGGCAGTTGCGGTGCGAAGACCCGCAGCATCCGGGCGGCGGAGGCCAACTCCTCCGGCGACCGGCTGTCACCGAGCACCGCGATGATCGGATCGGCGGCCAACGCCACCAGCAACGCCAACGGCACGAGCAGCGTCACGGTCCAGGTGAGCAGGGCACCGGTGGTCGCCCCGACCGTCCGCCGGTCACCCGCCGCGACCGCACCGGCGAGCAGCGGTACGACCAGACTGGCCAGCGCCCCACCCGCGACGATCTCGAAGATGATGTTCGGGATGGTGTTCGCCAGCAGGTACATCGCGCCCAGGTCGCTGTCCTGCACCACCCAGGTGAACACGGCGGTACGCCCGAACCCGGCCAGCCTGCTGAGCACGGTGAGGACGGCGATGAGGGCTGCCGCTCCGGCCACCCGGCCGGCGCCGGCGAGGGGGGCCGGTCTGGTCACGTCAGTCGGCGCGTCGGCCCAGCGCGTCGAGTTCACGCAGCCCCGGCGTGCTCGCGATGACCTTCGTGAAGCTCACCTTCTCGCTGGCGGCGGTGAGCCCGGCGAGTACGGCGAGCAGCGCGGCCCGACCGACCGGGCCGGTACGGGCGGCCATCGCCACCCCGAGCACCGCGCCGAGGGCGTTGGCACCGCTGTCGCCGAGCATCACGTCCTCGGCGAGGTCGGCGGGGAGCAGACCACTCGCGGCACCGACAGCGCCCGAGGCGATCCCACCGTGCCGGCCGGTGCTCAACGGCGCGCCGAGCAGCAGACCCGACTTCAGCGCCCGGCCGGGACGCAGGTCGAGCAGGTTGACCAGGTTCGCCGTGCCGGCCACCACGCCCGCACCGAGCAGCACGTCGACGCCCCGCCCCACCCGCGTCTGCCGGTGTCGGCGGCGGTGCCCGGCCACGCCCGGGTCGGCGGCGAGCAGGACCGCCGCGCCCAGACCGGCCGCACCCACTCCCACGATCTTGACGAGGCCGGCGGTGACCCGGCCCTGCCGCAGTGCGGCCAGGTGCCCGGCGAAGCCCTTGGCGGCCCGCTGCTCCGGCCGGGCGCCGACGACGTCGTCGTAGAGCCCCACGGCACCGGCACCGAGCCCGGCCACCAGGCTGGCCGCCCCGGCCGCCCCGCTCGCCGCCCCGCAGGCGGCGGCGCCCGAGGCGCCCAGCGCGAGCGCCGGGCCGGCGGCCAGGGTCACGGTGCGTCCACGGAAGTTGGTGCGTTCCAGTTCCGGCGCGGCCGGTGAGGTACGGATCTGGCGCAACGCGTACCGGGTGGTGACCGCCCCGATCCCGGCCGCCAGGAGTCGACCGAGGGCCGTCACGTCGCCGTCCCGCTCACTCACGCCATCCCCTCCCGCCAACCGGCGGAGATCGTCGGAATCGGGCACCGAATGCCTCGTCGGATCACTGACCCGGCTCGACCGCGCGGCGCGGGGCCGCTTCCACCACCACGGTGGGCCGCCGGGCACGGGTTCACTGGGGCAGTTTAGGCACCAGCGAGGCGGCGCTGTCGTTGACGCCGTACTGACCGGCCTTGCGCTCGGTGAGCTGCTGCACCAGAGCCAGGGTGGTGACCAGTTGACCCTGCACCGTGTTGGCGTTGTCGATGGTCGAGATGGTCTGGGTCAGCACCGCGTCGCCCCGCACGAAGGCCACCAGGTTGCCACCGGCCGAGCCGTTGCCGGCCACCACGACTCCCCCGGTCCGGTCGAACTGCTCGGCGATCTTGACCACGGACTCGTCCTTCTTGGCGGAGTCCTTGTCCACGTACGGCTGCCCGCTGACCACCACGACGGCCTCCGCCGCCTTGGTGACCCGGTCGGAGGTGGTCAGGTAGTTGGCGTTGCCGTACGCGGCCAGCACCGCCCGCCGGTCCGCCTCGGTGACCGGCTCGGCACCGGCGGGCTGGTCCAGCAGCACGGTGGCCAGCAGAGCGCTGGAGGTCTCGACGCCGTGACCGTTGCCGGGCAGCCCCCCGGTCGGCGCGTTGGTGGGCCGGGCCGCGGTGACCGCCAGTTCCAGCAGGTCGTTGTTGTTCTCCGGGTTGATGAACTTGTCCTGCAGGTCGACGCGTCCGGTGATGTCGGCGCCGGCCAGTTCGAGCATCTTGAGCACGCCCTCGGTGTGGTCACGGCCGGTGGGCAGGCTGAGCACCAACACCCGCTTGCCACTGAGCGTGCCCGGCAGGATCACCTGGGCGATCTCGGCGGCGAAATCCTCCTCCAGCTCCAGTTCCCGTTGCATGCTCTGGACCGCCTGGCGCATCTGCTGGTTGTCCTTGCGCAGCTCGTTGACGGTCTCCCGGAGCGAGTCCGCGACCGGACCGTTGAGTGCGGCTGTGCCGACCACCAGGCCGATCGCCAGGGCGAGGAAGACCGCGGTCAGGGACACCACGTGGTACCGGAAGTTGATCACGCTTGAAGCCTCTTGATCGGTCGGGAGCTAGAAGAGCTGGCCGAGCTGGAACACGAAATTGTCCCACCACTCGGAGACCACACCCAGGTACGCCTTACCGACGGTGGAGACGGCCACCGCCGAGGCCATGGCGGCGAGCGCCGAGAGCACCAGCAGCAGCAGCGACGACCCCGAGATGCTCTGCCGGTACAACCGGCTGACGCCCTTGGCGTCCACCAGTTTCCCGCCGACCTTGAGCCGGGTGAGGAACGTCGAGGCCATGCCGCCGCGCCCCTTGTCGAGGAACTCGACGAGGGTGGCGTGGGTGCCCACCGCGACGATCAGCGAGGCGCCCTTCTCGTCGGCCAGCAGCATGGCGAGGTCTTCGCTGGTGGCGGCTGCCGGGAAGGTCACCGCCGGCACCCCCAGGCCGTTGACCCGGGGAAGCCCGGGCGCCCGCCCGTCCGGGTACGCATGGACGATCACCTCGGCACCGCAGCGCAGCACGTCGTCGGTGACCGAATCCATGTCGCCGATGATCATATCGGGGGTGTAGCCCGCCTCGACCAGCGCGTCGGCGCCCCCGTCGACACCGATCAGCACCGGCTTGAACTCGCGGATGTACGGGCGCAGCACATCCAGGTCGGCCTTGTAGTCGTAGCCCCGGACCACGATCAGGCAGTGCCGGCCCTGCACCTCGGTGGCGATGTCGGGCACGCCGACGCCGTCGAGCAGCAGGTCACGCTCCTGCTTGAGGTAGTCCATCGTGTTGGCGGCGAAAGCCTCCAACTGCACCGACAGGCCCTCCCTGGCGTCGGTCATCGCCTTGGCCACGCTCTCGGCGTCCTGGAGGCTGCCGTGTGCCACCGGATCGTCGTCGAGGTAGACGGTGTTGCCCTCGATGCGCACCGTGTCGCCCTCACGGATCCGCTCGAAGACACCTTCGCCGAGGTCGTCCAGCAGCGGAATGCCCGCCGCGATCAGCACCTCCGGCCCGAGGTTCGGGTAACGGCCCGACACCGACGGCTTGGCGTTGAGCACCGCGCCGACACCGACCGCGACCAGCGAGTCGGCGGCGACCCGGTCCAGGTCGACGTGGTCGATGATCGCGATGTCGCCGGGGCGGAGGCGGCCGACCAGCCGCTTGGTGCGGCGGTCGAGGCGGGCGGTGCCGAGGATTTGTCCCGGTTCCGCGTTCCGGGCCCGGCGCAACGTGGGTAGACGCATCGTGACCATCCTGGCATGTGAGGCAGGCGAATCTGTCGCGACATGCCTGAGCAGGGCCGCCTACCCAGGGAAGCACACATGGGCGAAGGCCGGTGTGCCTCCGCTCACATCGTGGCCCTCAGGACCGCCGTTCCCTGGCCGCCACGGCCAGGAGTTCCTCCGCGTGAGCGATACCCAGGTCCGAGTCCGGCAAACCTGCGAGCATCCGGGCGAGTTCCCGGGCCCGTTCGGTGTCCTCCACCACCCGGACCCCACTGGTGGTGACCGCGCCGCCGGTGTCCTTGGCCACCACCAGGTGCCGGTCGGCGAAGGCGGCGACCTGGGGCAGGTGGGTCACCACCAGGACCTGGTGACTGCGGGCCAACCGGGCCAGCCGCCGGCCGATCTCCACCGCCGCCTGTCCGCCCACACCCGCGTCGACCTCGTCGAAGACCAGCGTCGGCGGGCCCGAGGTGCCGGCGAAGACCACCTCGATGGCGAGCATCACCCGGGACAGCTCACCGCCGGAGGCACCCCGTTGCAGCGGCAGCGACGGCGCGCCGGGGTGCGCCAACAGCCGCAACTCGACCTCGTCGCCGCCGTCCGGCCCGACACCCACGTCGACCCCGTTGACCGACAACGTCGGTTCGGTCCGACCGGCGGGTCGGGGCAGCACCGCCACCTCGATCCGGGCGTGCGGCATCGCCAGCCCGGCCAGCTCGACGGTGACCTGCTCGGCGAAGCGTGCCGCCGCCTCCTGCCGGGACACCGACAGTCGGCCGACCAACTCGGCCACCTCGCCGGCCAGCCGGGACGCCTCCCGGTCCAGCTCGTCGAGCAACTCGTCGGAGGTGTCCAGCTCGGACAGTCGGGTCCGAGCCCGCTCCGCCCAGGCGATCACCCCGTCGACGTCGTCGGCGTATTTGCGGGTCAGCGCCCGCAGCGCGGCCCGCCGCTCGTACAGCGCCTGCAACCGGGCCGGATCGGCGTCCAGTCCGGCGAGGTAGGTGGACAGTTCCACCGAGACGTCGGCGACCAGCGTGGCCGCCTCCTCCAGCCGGGCGGCCAACTCACCGAGCACCGGGTCGGTGGCGGCCTGCGCCTCCAGCGTGCGCCGGGCGGTGCCCAGCAGTGTCGAGGCGTCGGGGGTGTCGTCGGTGGCCTCCAACCCGCCGGCCACGCACTGATGGGCCAGTTGGGCCGCGGTACGCAGACCCTCCGCGTGCTCCAGCCGCTGCGTCTCCGCCTTCAACTCGTCGTCCTCACCCGGTTGCGGATCCACCCGGGTGATCTCGTCGAGACCCAACCGCAGCAGGTCGGTCTCCTGGTGGCGTTCCCGCGCGTTGCGTCGCCGGTCGGCCAGGTCGTCGACCACCCGACGCCAGCGGGTGAACGCGTCCCGCGTCGCGTCGAGCAGCTTCTCGTGCTCCGGGCCGGCGAACCGGTCCAACGCGGCCCGCTGTTCCGCCGGCCGCAGCAGGCGCAGCTGGTCGGACTGGCCGTGTACGGCCACCACCTGCTCACCGACCTCACCGAGCATCGACACCGGCATGCCACGGCCACCGAGGTGCGCTCGGGACCGACCCTCCACCGTGACCGTACGGCTCAGCAGCACGCAGCCGTCCTCGTCGGGCTCGCCTCCGGCGTCGGTGATCCGGGCGTGCACCGTCTCGGCCACCCGCCCGTCGAGGCGCAGCCGACCCTCGACCACGGCACGGCCCGGTTCGGCTCGCACCCGACCCGCGTCGGCCCGGCCACCGAAGAGCAGGCCGAGCCCGGTCACCACCATCGTCTTACCGGCACCGGTCTCACCGGTGATGACGTTCATGCCGCGGGTCAGCGGCAGCGTCGTGTCCTCGATGACGCCCAGCCCGGTGATGCGTAGCTCCTCCAGCACAGCAACCGACAGTAGACGCGTGGCCCGACACTTGACCAGCCGACGACACCGCCGACGTCAGCGGCGGTTGCCCCGCCAGCCGTGCACCGGAAGGTCGAACTTGGCCACCAGACGCCCGGTGAACGACCGGTCCCGCAGCCGGACGATCCGCACCGGCAGGGCGCCCCGGCGCACGGTGACCCGGGCACCCGGCGGCAGGTCGTAGACCCGCCGCCCGTCGCAGCAGAGCACCGCGAGCGTGGTGAACGGGTCGACGGTTATCGAGATGGTCGAGGTGGGCGCCGTCACCAACGGCCGACTGAACAACGCGTGCGCGCTGATCGGCACCAGCAGCAACGCCTCCACCTCGGGCCAGACCACCGGCCCTCCGCCGGAGAAGGCGTACGCGGTCGAACCGGTGGGGGTGGCGCAGACCACGCCGTCACAGCCGTACCGGGACAGCGGTCGCCCGTCTACGTCGACGAGCAGCTCCAGCATCTGGGCCCGCTCACCCTTCTCGACGCTGATCTCGTTGAGCGCCCACGACTCGATGGTCGGCCCGCCGTCGAACTCGGCGGTCACGTCGAGGGTGAGTCGCTCGTTGACGCTGTAGTTGCGGCTCACCACGTCGCGTACCGCCGCGTCGAGGTCGCCGATCTCCGCCTCGGCGAGGAAGCCGACCTTCCCGAGGTTGATACCGAGTAGCGGCACCTTCGCCGGGCGGGCCAGTTCGGCGGCGCGCAGGAACGTGCCGTCCCCGCCGAGCGCGAAGACGATCTCGGCGCCCTCGGCCGCCTCCAGCCCGGTCACCGGCACCACGCCCGGTAGGTCCAGGTCCTCGGCCTCCTCGGCCACCACCCGCACCTCGAACCCGGCGGCGATCAGGTCCGCCGCGACGGTACGCGCGTGTTCGGTGCTGCGTCGGCGGCCGGTGTGTGTCACCAGCAGAGCGGTACGGGTCACCGCGACGACCGTCCCGCATCACCGTGCGGGTGGTAAACCGGCCGAGAACCGCTCCCGCCGCTGTGCCACACGGTTCGCGCACCGGCGGCGCGAGCCGCCACGCTGCCGTGCCAGACGGTTCGCGCGCTCCGCTCGCTCACGTGGCCACCTCCTCCGTCCCCTCGCCCGGCCCGTCGCCGGACGTCACCGGGCCGGTCGGCCCGGCCGCCACCACGGCCCGCACCCGGTGCGGGTCGGCCGGTGGCGCGTCCCGGCGTAACCATACGAAGAACTCGACGTTGCCGCTCGGCCCGGGCAGCGGGCTGGCCGCGAGATCCGCCAGCCCCAGCCCCAGCGTCCCGGCCGTCGCGGCGACGTCCAGCACCGCCTGGGCACGCAGTTCCGGGTCACGCACCACTCCACCGGCACCGACCCGCTCCCGGCCCACCTCGAACTGCGGCTTGACCATCAGCGCCAGGTCACCCTCGGCGCGGGTGCAGGCCGCCAGAGCCGGCAGGACCAGTCGCAGCGAGATGAACGACAGGTCGGCGACGGTCAGGTCCACCGGACCGTCGATCGCCTCCGGGGTCAGCGTCCGGACGTTGGTGCGTTCGAGAACCCGTACCCGGGGATCGTTGCGCAGTGACCAGGCCAGCTGGCCGTAGCCGACATCCACCGCGACCACCTCGGCGGCGTCGGCGCGCAGCAACACGTCGGTGAAGCCACCGGTGGAGGCACCGGCGTCGAGGCAGCGCCGACCGCGCACCGTCAGGCCGCCGGGGATGAACGCGGCGAGCGCGCCGGCCAGCTTGTGCCCGCCCCGGGAGACGTACTCCAAGGCGGGGTCGGCACCACTGACCAGCAGCGGATCGGCGGGATCGACCATCGCGGCGGCCTTGCGGGCCGGCACCCCCCGCAGGTGCACGCGGCCGGCCTCCACCAGCGCGACCGCCTGTTCGCGGGAACGGGCCAACCCGCGACGGACGAGTTCGGCGTCCAACCGGTTACGCCGTGCCATGGACGGACGCGCCTCCTCAGGACTGGTCGATGGTGGCCAGCGTCTCCCGCAGCGTCTGGTACGCGGCCTCGTACTGGGCGATCTGGTCGGCGGGACTGAGGTCCGCAGCGTTGGCGATCGCCTGTACCGCGGCGTCCACCGCCGGGTGGCCGTCGTCGTGCCCGCCCTGGTCGGCCCCGCGCGGCGGCGGAGGACCGGGACGCGGGCCCGGCGGCGGTCCGGGTCGCGGCGCGGTCATGCTGCCCGTCGCCCGATCACGCGTCGCCGTCCACGGGCGGAGGTGCGGCCTTCGCCGGGCGCGGCGTCGGTCCACCGTCAGCGGTACGCGCGACAGCGCCGGACGCCTTCTTGGCCACCGCCTTCTTCGCGACCGCCTTCTTCGCCACGGCCTTCTTGGCCACCGCCTTCTTCGCGACCGCCTTGGTGGGTGGGGTCGCGGCGGCGGTCGGTGGGGTGCCGACGGAGCCGGTGTCGGAGGCTTCGGCGGTCGTCACGGGGCCGGTCGCCGTGCCGCTGACCGGCGGTGCGGCGGCCGCCCGAAGCTGGCGTTCCAACTCACGCACCCGACGGTCCAGTTCGGCGACCTCCTCGGCGGTGGCCAGGCCCACCGCACCGAGCGCCCGCTCCACCTCGAACCGCACCAACTTCGTCAGAGCCTCGCGGTTGGCCGCACCGGTGGACCGCAACTCCTCGGCGAGCGTCTGGAGTTGGGCCGCGGTCGCTCCGGTCGACCCCATCGCCCGGCGTACCGCCTCCTGCGCCTTCTTCCGGGGCGCCTCCGTCAGGCCCATGGCCAGTTCGAGGTAGGCGCGCCACGCGTCCTGCATGCCTGAGTCCTTTCGCCCGAGGGCTGTGCAGGTGTCACGCTACCGGGCCGCCGAATGCGCCCTGTGCGGTACGGTGCCGGGAGACGACGTGGTGTGGCGAGGAGGCGATCGGTGGCCACCGTGGACGAGTGCCGGCAGGCGTTGCAGGATCTGGCCGCCCGACTCGAACGCAACGCGGAGACCGTCCGTGACCGCGTGGACCTGGACCGCACCCTGGCCTGCCGGATCACCGACCTGGAGACCGCCTTCCACGGCCGACTCACCGGTGGACGGCTGGTGGAACTCGCCGACGGTGACGACCCGAAGGCGAAGATCGCCCTGAGCACCACCAGTGACGACCTGTTGGCCCTGGTACGCGGCGATCTCGACGTCACCCGCGCGGTCGCCAACCGCCGCGTGTCGATCAAGGCGAACCCGTTCGACCTGATGAAACTGCGCAAGCTGCTCTGAGCGGAGAAACCGCCTCAGGCGGCCAGGCCGAGCTTCTTCAGCGCCTGCGCCGCCTCCGGGGACGCCGGCCGGACCGGGCCGGCCGGATGGCTGTGCCAGGCCACCGCGCAGAGCGCGGCGAGCGCGTCCAACGCACGCCCCGAGCCGGACAGCCGCCACTCGTCGGTGCCGGTCGTCACCTGCCAGCCGCCGTGGTCGGCGTCGGCTGCCGGGACCCGCACCACGGAGTCGGGGTCGAAGAGGCCGGTCAGGTCCCACGAGACGTAGGTGGGCCGTCGCTCGGCGGGCGCGGCCAGCAGCTCGGCGGCGTCACTGACACCGGTGAGGACCAGCAGACTGTCCAGCCCGGCCCGGTTGGCGCCCTCGATGTCGGTGTCCAACCGGTCGCCGACGACCACGGTACGACCACCGTCCGCCCGCCGCGCGGCGGTGGCGAACAGTTCCGGTGCGGGCTTACCGACGATCTCGTCCGGGTCTCGGCCGAGCGCGGTGGCCAGCGCGGCCACCAACGCGCCGTTGCCCGGCAGGGGTCCACGCCCACTGGGCAGGGTCCGGTCGGTGTTCGTGGCCACCCAGGTCGCACCCGCCCGGACCGCTACCGCCGCCTCGGCCAGATCGGCCCAGCCCACCTGCGGGCCGTACCCCTGGATCACCGCGACCGGAGCCTCGTCGGCCGTGGCGACCGGGGTGAGCCCGACGTCGCTGATCTCGGTTCGGAGCGCCTCGGCGCCCACCACGAGCACCGGGGCACCGGTGGGGAGGCGCTCACCCAGCAGCTGAGCGGCGGCGGCGGCGCTGGTGAGCACCTCGTCCGGTCGCGCCGGGACGCCCATCCCGGTGAGCAGGTCGGCCACGTCGGCCGCGCGACGCGAAGCGTTGTTCGTCGCGTACGCGACCGCACGGCCCTCACCGTGCAGCCGGGCCACCGTGTCGACCGCGCCGGGGATCGGCTGGTCGATCAGGTAGATCACTCCGTCCAGGTCGAACACGACCAGGGCGTATCCGTCCACCAGCCGGTCCCCGCTCATCGCTACCGTGCCTCCGGGTTCTCGATCCCGTTCGCCGCGCGGCGATCCGCGTCGAGGTCGGCGACCGGGTCCTGCTCGCCGTCTGCGGGCTCCGGGCTCTGCGCCACAGCCGTCGCGCCCGAGTCGGCGGGCTGATCGTCGTTCGGCCGGTCGTCCGTCCGCTCCTCGACCGCCGCCGGCTCGTCGCCGCCCGGCTCCACCTCTTCTGCCGCGTCGTCACCGGCCGCGTCGTCGCCAGTCACGTCGTCACTGGCCGGCTCGTCGCCGGGCGCGTCGTCACCGTCGTCGCTGGTCGACGAACCGCCGGCCAGCGCCTCGGCCGCCTCGTCTGCGTCGTCGCCCTCGATGACCACACCGTCGAGGTCGAGCAGCCGCTCCGCCGCGTCGGTCTCCGCCTCGGTGTCCACCTCCGCCGCACGGGAGAACCACTCCCGCGCCTCGGTCCGCCGCCCCACGGCCAGCAGGGCGTCGGCGTACGCGTACCGCAGCCGTGCCGTCCACGGATGAATCGTCTCGCTGGTCAGGTCGGGGACCTGGAGCATCGCCACGGCGGCGTCCCGCTGGCCGAGGTCGCCGCGCGCGCCGGCGGCCACGATCAGCAGTTCGATCGCCACGGCCGGGTCGAGCTTCTCCTGGTCCGCGCCCCGGAACAGGTCGATGGCCCGCTCGGGACGGCCGAGTGCCCGCTCGCTGTCCGCGATCACCGCGAGGTGGTTCTGCGAACCGCTCATCCGGTGGTACGTCCGCAGCTCCGCGATGGCCGACTGCCACTCCCCCGCGTGGTACGCGGCCAGACCGACGGCTTCCCGAACCGAGGAGATCCGCGACGCGAGCCGACGAGCCGCCAGCGCGTGAGCGAGCGCCCCGGCCGGGTCCTCGTCGATCAGCTGCCCGGTCGCCACGAGGTGCCGGGCGACGGTGTCCGCGACCGGCTTCGCCAGCGACAGCAGTTCGGCGCGGACGTCCTTGTCCAGGTCGGTCGCGACGATCTCGTCGGGGAGCGCCGGCGCCTCGGTACGCCCTTCCTCCGCCGGAGCACGTCCGTCCCGGTCGTCACCCCGCCCGAAGCGGCGCTCACCGCCCCGGTCGTCGCGGAACCCACCGCCCCGGCGACCGTCGAAGCCGCCCGCGCCCCGAGCGCGGTCACCATCGCGGTAGCCGCCCTCACGACGCTCGCCACCCCGGTAGCCGCCCTCACGGCGCTCACCGTCGCGGAAGCCTTGTCGGCGCTCGCCGCCGAAGCCGTCACCGTCACGGCGGTCCCGGAAGCCGCCGTCCCGGCGGTCTCCACCACGGAAACCGCCCTCACGACGCTCACCGCCGTCGTCACGCCGATCGTTGCCCCGGAAGCCCTCACGACGGTCGCCACCACGGAAACCACCTTCACGGCGCTCACCGTCACGGAAGCCACCCTCACGACGGCCTCCGTCGCGGAAGCCACCCTCACGACGCTCACCACTGAAACCCTCGCGACGCTCACCGCCACGGAACCCACCGTCCCGACGGTCAGCACCAGGGAAGCCACCCTCGCGGCGCTCACCATCGCGGAAGCCGCCCTCGCGGCGATCGTTCCCCCGGAAGCCACCCTCGCGGCGGTCACCGTCCCGACGGTCGCCGCCCCGGAAGCCACCTTCACGGCGGTCGCCACCCCGGAAACCGCCCTCGCGGCGGTCACCGTCGCGGGAACCACCCTCACGGCGGTCGCCACCCCGGAAGCCACCTTCACGACGCTCACCGCTGAAGCCCTCACGACGGTCGTCCCGACGGAACCCACCGTCACGACGGTCACCACCACGGAAGCCACCCGAGCGCTCGCCACCGCCCCGCTCGTCCGCGTCCCGGCGGTAGCCGCCCTCACGGCGGTCGCCACCCCGGAACCCACCGTCGCGGCGGTCGCCGCCGGTGTCACGTCGATCGTTGCCTCGGAAGCCTCCGTCGCGGCGGTCGCCGCCCCGGTAGCCGTCACGGCGCTCACGGTCGGCGAAGCCGCCGGAGGCTCGGTCACCGCCTCGGAAACCGCCCTCACGACGCTCATCGCCCCGGAAGCCACCCGAACGCTCGCCGCCGTCGCGTCGGAACCCGCTGTCACGCCGGTCGCTTCCGCGGCGCTCCGCGCCGCGGAAGCCGCCACTGGTGCGCTGCCGGTCACCGGAGTTGTCGCGCCCGCCGTACCCGCGGTCGCCGCGCTCGCCCCGGGGTCCGCCGCCCGAGCGGAAGCCGCCCTCACGACGGTCACCGTCGCGGCGGAAGCTCCCGGACCGACCACGGTCGCCGCCGAATCCGGCGTCGCGTCCGCCGTCGCGAGAGCCCCGCTCCTCTCCCCGGCTCTGGCGCGACGGGCGGTCGTCGTGGCGGGATCCGCCGTCGCGATCCGCGGGCCGGCCTTCATAGCCCCGGGGGCGGTCTCCGCCCTGAGGTGCTGAACTCACAGGTACATCCTTCCTAAGTACGTCGTATTCAACGACGCAACGCAGTCGAGGGCCGACCCGATTCCGGGCGGCCCTCGACTGTGACGTTTGTCCGGCGGTGTCCTACTCTCCCACACCCTCCCGGGTGCAGTACCATCGGCGCTGGAGGGCTTAGCTTCCGGGTTCGGAATGAGACCGGGCGTTTCCCCTCCGCCATGACCGCCGTAACCTTATCAACATGTCAAACAACACCAACAACCAACAACGCGTGTCGGGTGTGTTGTTTGTTTGCTGTGAGTTACACAGTGGACGCGAGCAGAATCTTTGTGAGCAAGTCCTCGGCCT
>NZ_JBNCLE010000024.1:0-60824 GCF_049844495.1 Micromonospora sp. DT48 | reverse complement strand
TCTTCCCAGATCAGAAGGCACTTCCTCTTTCATGATCCACGATGCGGGCAGCCCTTACTGAAGGGCCGAGGCTAGGCATCTTGGGTATCGCGGTGAGGAGTAGGAGTGGTGGCGCGGATAGATGTGAAATGGCGTCGACCGCGGACGTATACGACGGCGGCTTGCCATCGCCTGGGAGGCGCCGGTGGGCACCACTGGCGAGGCAACACCCTGGACGGCTGCCGGCGTCGGAGCCGACAGGTGGCCCACCAAGCGCGACGACGCCGGTGGTTGCCAGCCGTGATGGTGCTCCGTTGGTGCTCGGATGTTCGGAGCTTGACCAGTAAGGTCGGAACAGAATCAGCATAATGGGGCCCGCGCGGCCGATCGCCACACCGCAGGATGGCGCACTCCGCTTGCAGCACCGCGCTGACCAGCAGATACTCAGCCGCCTGTTCCGGCACGCAGCAGCACTCACCGATACGCGCGAAGTAACGGTTACGCAGCGTAGGGAGCATCTGACGGGTTCGGACTACGGATCAGATGCTTCACAAGGTCGATCCGGGTGCTTCGCTCATGTCGCTCCGGTCGTCCCGGCGTAGTGCTTCAACGCGCCGTGCTCGCGACCGCGTCGCGGGTGGCGAGGTTTCAACGAGGATCCCGATCAGGCGTGGGGTGCGAGTCGAGGGTCCGGCGATAAGTCCTTACCGATCTTGCTGATGTGTACGCCGTGTGCTCTCCAGCGGAGGTCACCGCGTGCCCATCCGTGCTACTTCGGGTCAATCGGGGTCAACGATCATGGTGGCTAGGCCTGCCTGGTGTGGTCGGCGTGTGGTCGTCGGTCGGGGCGGCTGGCTGGGTCAACGCAGGTCAACGTGGGTCACTCCCTGCCAACGCGGGTCGACCCGCAGGTCGTTACACTGGCCACTCGCGCCCTCGTAGCTCAGGGGATAGAGCATCGGTTTCCTAAACCGTGTGTCGCAGGTTCGAATCCTGCCGGGGGCACCTCAAAGATCAGCAGAAGCCCCGGGGTGCCGTTTGGCGCCATCCGCGCTCGGTCTGGGGGCGCCTCCGGCATGCATCGGCTGGCGCGGTCCTCCGTCGTTCGTTGCCGTGCACAACTATGTGGTGGATGCAGCCACGCTCAAGCAGGCGCTTGATGACGTGTTTGACCAGGTGCTGGTGTACCACGAGTTCACCGACTACATGCGCGACTACGAGGTCATCGTCTACGCCACCGCGGATCCTCGCAGCGGCATAGCACCGGCCTACCTGCGTTATGTGGTCCACTACTGCGTCGAGGCGCACTGCCGGACAACGGTCCACGGTCACGCCTTCCACTTGACGGCAGTCGTTGGATGACCGCCTGATCGACGAGACCGGCGTCGAGTTGGACGGCTACGTCTGGGGCGTGAATTGGCACAACCTTTACCCGGGCGCGCTGCAGGAGTCGCCCACGGCGCGGAGTTGGACCCAGGCGATCGGGCTTGAGTTCCACGAGGTACGGATCGAGACCAACGCACACGAGCTGACTCTGGTGTTCTCGGACTTGCAGGTCAGCGAGCTACCGCAGGGTTATTGCCCGTTCGTCGTCAAGCCGGATGGCGAGCAGTAGGTGCAGGTGGCGTGCCGTGCCTCATGTTCACCGTGGTGGCAGCAGGACCAGGAGGCCGGGTGGAGTCGGGCGACCCATCAGCACCTTTCGGTTCCTCTCGCGAGCCGGATCGTGAAGGATCAGCCCTCGGACGCCGAGACGTGGAGGCATCGCCATGAACCCCGACGAAGCTGAAAAGGCGGCGAGAATGAGGTTCCTCCTCGCTGGCACTGCCTTCTTCCGCGCAGGGCAGGTGGTCGCGTGGGTCGGAGTGGTCTACACCCTCGTGGCGTTGTTGCAGCGAATCAGCGGCTAACGGGCAGGCCGCCGAGGCGCGGCGGGAACCGTCGGCCAGCAGCACCGCGTGGGGCGCGGCCTATGCTTCCGCGAAGGCGGTGCGTAGCTCGTCGCGGTGCGACTGTACGTAGCGGATGTCCGCCTCGTACAGATCGGCGTGCCCCTCCGCGATGTGCTGCTGGAACGCCTCGTTGCCCTGGCTGGCCTGATCGTGCATGAAGTCGACGAGCGCCTGCAGTCGGTCCGGGACGACGTCGATGACCTCGGCGCCCGCTTCCGGCCCGTACGCGCGGCAGAACTCGGCGGTCCGACGCCCCTGCTCCTGCGGTGTGCCGAAGCTTTCCGGGTTGTCCGGCCCCTGCAATGGCGCGAACCGGTAGACGGCGTAGGCGATGTCCCAGACGCGCGGCCCGGGGTGGGCCGCGTCGAAGTCGATGAAACCGACTGCCCGGCCGTCCTTGACGACACAGTTGTACTGGGCGGCGTCACCGTGGCAGATGACCTCGGCCGGCTGCCGGATGGGGAGGAGCCAGCGGTCGTCGGGGCGCGGCCGGAACGTGACGCTCGCGTCGTGCAGGCCGCGCAGCAGTACGGCCGCGGTGGCGAGGACTTCGGGCGTACGCAGCTCAGGCGTGAGCGCATTGGGTACTTCGCCGTCGAGGAACGTGAGTATCTCGTTGCCCTCACTGTCGAAGCCACGCGGCTGCGGCGCGCCGTGGAACCCGTGGTCGTGGAGGTGCCGCAGGAGCCGGTGGATCGCCGGTGTCGCCGGTGCAGCCGGCCGGTGGACGACATCGCCGTAGCGGCGCACGACGTTCACTCCGCCACGAAGTTCCTGCTGTTCAGTCATGTGTTGCTCGCTTCCACCAGCACGCGCCGACGGTACTTGGAGGGGGTGAGGCGGGTGCCGGAAGTTCCCGCAGGGCGAGATCGGGTGGCAGCCTGCTCTGCGGGTGCCTGGCTGGCAGAGTTCCGCCAGCGGGTGAGTGAGTGACGGCGATCACAGGATTTTGTGACCCGTTGCGGGTGGGGGTGTCGTCTTACCGGATGTGAGTGATGGCATGGACGTGGCTGACGAGGGCGAACTCGTGCGGCGCGTGGCCTGTGGGGATCGGCGGGCGTTCGACGAGTTGTACCGGCGTACGGCGCCGTGGCTGGAGGTGCGGCTGCGCCGCCGGTGCGCCGACCCGGACGTTGTCGCCGAGGTTCTCCAGGACACGTACCTGACGGTGTGGCGCGCGTCGGGCAGTTTCGTCGGCACCCGGTCCGGGGGTGACGGCGGGGCGCGGGGAAGTGCGGTGGGCTGGTTGTGGACCATCGCCGCCACTCGCCTGGTCGACGCGTTCCGTCGTCGGGCGCGCCGGGCGCGGGTGCCGCAGGTGCAGCTCATGGCGAGCACGGTCCCGGCGGCCGAGGACGAGGTGATGGCCGTCCGGGTCGGTCAGGAGTTGGAACAGGCGTTGCTCGTCCTGCCACCGGAGGTCCGGGCGGCCCTGCGGGCCACGGTCCTCGACGGGCTCTCCATGCGGGAGGCGTCGGTGCTGTTGGGCGTGCCGGAGAACACCGTCAAGTCTCGGGTACGCCGTGCCCGGATCGCCTTGCGGGAGGCACTGTCATGACGACCGACCATCCCACGTTGTCCCAGCTCGAACGGTACGCCGCCGCAGGCCCCGGCCTCGACGAGCCCACGGTTTGGGCGATCGAGGTGCACCTTGAGGACTGTGCCGACTGTCGTGCCCGGTTGGCCGGCAGTACCACCGGCGACAGCCGGGCCCTGGTCGAGCGGGTCGCGGTGAGCCTGGATCGGGAGATCGCCGCCCGGCCGGTACCCGGCGGCCGTAGTCGTTCCTGGTCGCGGCTGCGGCACCGCTGGTTCGTCGGGACGCTGGCACCGTGGCTGGCCATGACGGCGGCGGTGCTCGCCTGCGCGGCGGTGCTGACCAACCTGTGGACCGGGCTGCCGTCACTGGTGCTCCTGATCGCCCCGCTGGCTCCGCTGCCCGGCGTGGCGGTCGCCTGGCACCGCCGGGCCGACCCGGCCTGGGAACTGATCGCCGCCACTCCGGCCGCCGGCATGACGACGTTGCTTCGGCGTACGGCAGCGGTGCTGGCCTTCGTCATCCCGGTGCTCGCCATCGTCGGAGCCGGTACCGGTGTGTCCCTGGCGCTGGTGCTGCTGCCCTGTCTGGCGTTCACGGTCGGCACGCTCGTGTTGGGAACCCTGATCGGTGTACGCCGGGCCGCAGCGGTCCTGATCGCGGTCTGGATGCTCGTCGTCGTCGCACCCAGTATCGCCGTCGCCCGGGTGCCGATGCTGCTGGAGGCGGACGGGGCCGGTGGCTGGGCACTGGCCACGGTGGTGCTGTCCGTCGTCGCGCTGCTGCGGATGGACGGATTCCGCCGACTCGCCAACCACGCCTAGACGGCCACCACCCCGAAACAACCGGCCACCCCGAAACAGCCAGCCACCCGGAATCAACCGGCCACCCCTAGCAGGCAGCGCCCACTGCGAACCCGGCGATGCCTGCCGCTGACCATGCCAGCTGAAGGAGTTGATGATGCGTACCGTGAGCGCGGCCGAGACGGCCGCCACCACCCATCCCTGGGCGATCCACGCCGAGGGGTTGCAGGTCCGGGCGGGACGGCACCTGGCCGTGAACGGCCTCGACCTGACCCTGACCATCGGTGTGCACGGACTGCTGGGCCCGAACGGTGCCGGCAAGACGACCCTGATGCGGTCACTGGCGACCGTGCTGGCACCGTCCGGCGGGCGGTTGGCACTGCTCGGGCACCCGGTCGACGGCCGCTCCGAGCTGCGTTCGGTGCGCCGCGCCCTGGGCTACCTGCCGCAGCATTTCGGCTTCTACCCCCGGTTCACCGTCCGCGAGTTCGTCGGCTACATGGCCTGGCTGAAGGAGATGCCCAAGGCCGGTGTGCCGGCGGCGGTCCAACGGGCCATCGACCGGGTTGGATTGTCCGCCAAGGCCGACGCCCGACTGAAGACGCTCTCCGGTGGCATGTTGCGCCGGGCCGGGATCGCGCAGGCCATCGTCAACGATCCGCAACTCCTGCTGCTCGACGAGCCGACCGTCGGCCTCGACCCGGAACAGCGGCTCGACTTCCGCGAGCTGCTGCGTGATCTCGGCACGGACAGTTGCGTGCTGGTCTCCACCCACCTGGTGGAGGACGTGGTGGCGGCCTGTTCCGACGTGATCGTGGTCAACGAGGGACGCCTGGTGTGGCAGGGCAGTCCGGAGAGCCTCAGCGACCAGGGCGGCCAGGGCGATGCCGGGGACAGCCCGGCCGAGCGGGGCTACTCCGCGGTCCTCCGTCGGCACCGCGCGGAGGCCACCCGATGAGCGGGCGTGGCGTTGCCGGCACGCGGCGGAAGGCCGGTACCCGCATGAGCGTCTACGGCATCGAACTACGCCGTTCCGCCGCGCTCGGTGCGGCACTGCTCACCGTGGCGGTCGGGGTCGGCGCACTGTACGCGGCCCCGGGCCGGTGGGCGGCCGGCTGGATGACGCTGGCCATGACCAGTCGGGAGTACCTGCTGCTGCTGTGGCCGTTGGCCCTGGCCGCAGGTGCCTGGCAGGGGCGTCGGGAGCACCGGGCGAAGGTCGGTGAACTGTTCGCCACCACCCCCCGGTCCCGGCTACGACGGATCCTGCCGGTCGTCGGTGCGATGGCTGTCACCCTCGCGGTCGCCTACCTGCTGATGACGGCGGCGGGCATCGCCTGGATCGTGACCACCGCAGCGTACGTGCCGGTGCTGAACTTCACCGTCGTCACCGCTGTCGGTGCGCTGTCCCTGGTCGCGGCGGCGTGGCTCGGACTGGCCATCGGGCGGATGCTCCCCGCCCTGGTGACCGCACCGGCGGTGGGGGTGGCCGGGGTCCTGCTGGTCTTCCTCAGTGCCATCCGGCTCCCGGACTGGCTGGCCGCAGCGGTCTCCCCGGTCCACGGTGCGGTCTCGTTCCACGCCTTCCAGACGATCGACAATCGGGTCAGCGGCGCGCTCGCGATCTCGATGATCGCGCTCGCCGTGACCGGTTTGCTGCTGTTCGCCGCGGACGGCTGGCGGGCCCGGACGGCGGCGCTGGTGCCGGTGCTGCTCGGGCTCACCATGGCGGCGGTGGTCGTCCCCCGGGACGAGGAGGTGCTCAATTGGCCGGTCGATCCCGTCGCCCGGGAACTGGTGTGTACCGATGACGCGCCGACGGTGTGCGTCAGCCGGGTCCACGCCAACGTCCTCGACGCGCTGACCCCGCTGGCCCGGGAGGGTCTGAGCGCGCTGGCGAAGCTGCCGGGTGCCCCGGCCGCCGTGCACGAGGAGACCAGCAGGTTCGGATCCGACGAGGTCAGATCACTCAACGACGGCGTCGTCCGGATCATGATCCGGTCCGATCGGCGGGGCGGGCTCGGCCATCCGGCAGCGGTGGTGTACGAGACCGTCAGGGGGCTCGGGGTCGACTACGACGAGAAGTGCCACAACCGCGACGAAGCGGCCGAACGCGCGGCGACCTACTGGCTGTTGGACCGCGAGCCGCAGTCCGAGGTGGAGGTGATTCCCGAGGTCTTCTACGAGGATCCCGAGGTCACGGTCGAGGCGGTCAGACTGTGGCACAGCCTGCGCGAGCTGCCCGACGACGAGGCGTTGGCCCGGGTGACGGCACTCCGCGATGCCCTGCTGGCCTGCGCGGACCTCACCGGCATCCTGTCCGGGGGCGGGGCCCGATGACCGGCGTCGCGCTGTATCTGCGCTCGCGGCGCGTACCGCTGACCCTGGCGGCGGCCGTCGGCGGCGCGGCGCTGATCTGGGCGCTGTGCCTGGCGTTCGCCAACGAGCGGGACGTCGCTTCGCTGCTGGTCGTCATGACGGTGCTGCTGATGGTCGCGGTGCTGTCGGCCACCCTTGCCGGTCCCGACGAGAACCTGGAGCGGACCGCCTCGCGGCCCTGGCCCTGGCGACGTGCGGTGCACCTGCTCGCCGCCCTGGTGCTGGTCGTCGTGGTCCTGCTCGCCACCCGGCAGACCGGAGCCCGGTTCGGGCCGACTGCTCTGGTGGTCCGCGACGCCGCCGGCCTGATCGGACTGACCGCCCTGTGCGCGACGGTGGTGGGCGCGGCCCGGTCATGGTTCCTGCCACTGGGCTGGACCACCGTCGCGGTGCTGTATCCCCAGGACGGTGTCTGGGGCGCGATCGCCACCTGGCCGGGCCAGCCGTCCGACAGCGGTGCCGCGGTGCTGGCGGCGGTGGTTCTCGCTCTCGGCGGGTCGGTCGTCTACTCGATCGTCGGCCCGGCCCGGCCAGCGGCGTCCGGCGAGGCCGGCTGACCGGTCGGTCGGCCCTACCGCACCGGTCACCAGATTCTCCGGGTACGCCGTCGGGTCAGCTCGCGGGCAGTTGGGTGGCGGCGGTGATCACCTGGTCGATCAGGCCGTAGTCGCGGGCCTCCTCGGCGGTGAACCAGCGGTCCCGGTCCCAGTCACGCTGGATCTCGCCCAGGGTCCGCCCGCTGTGCTGAGCGATCAACTCCTGCATCGTCTGCTTCACGTGCAGCATGTTCTGGGCCTGGATGGTGATGTCGGAGGCGGTGCCGCCCATGCCACCGGAAGGCTGGTGCATGAGGATGCGGGTGTGCGGCAGCGCGTACCGCTTGCCGGGCGTGCCCGCGCAGAGGAGGAACTGACCCATCGAGCCGGCGAGCCCCAGGGCCAGGGTCGCCACGTCGTTGCGGACGAAGCGCATCGTGTCGTAGACCGCCATCCCCGCGCTCACCGAGCCGCCCGGTGAGTTGATGTAGAGGGTGATGTCCCGTTCCGGGTCTTCGGCGGCGAGCAGCAGGATCTGGGCGCAGATCCGGTTGGCGATGTCGTCGTTCACCTCGCTGCCGAGGAAGACGATGCGTTCCCGCAGCAGCCGCTCGAACACCTGGTCGCCGAAGGTCTGTCGGCCATCGTCGAGCATCGTGATCATGGTTAACCTCCACTGCCGGCGGCGACGTCGAACGCTCGGAGACCGGCCCCTTGAGCCTGCGGGATGCCGACGTTCGCTGGCCAGCCGTTCTGCCCCGGGCAGATTCGCCCACGGCAGAACGGCCACACGGCCGGAACCGGTGGCAGCGAAGGGCTGGGCGCGCTACCTCGGGTGACGTCCGGCGGCGACGCGGACGGTGGGGATCCGCCGGGCCGGGCGTCCGGTCCTGGCGCGCCGCGCCGCGCCGACCGACGGCCGTCCGGCCGACGCGCGACGCAGCAGTGGTCCCCGGGTGACGACGTGGACCGGGCCGGTCCGGTCGGCCAGGGCGATGATCCTGATCCCGGCGGAGACGGTGCTCTGCGCCCCGCCGATGCCACCGACCGAGCGGAGCCGGCCGCCGTCGACCGCGTCGCTGCCACCCGGCCCTGCGGTTAGGTGGGAACCGAAGCCGAGACGGGCGACGGGCCCGTCCGTGCCCCGACCGGCCGACGCGGCCACTGGGTCGCCGGGACGGCTGACCGGCACCCGGCCGGTCGGCTCGGTGACGGGCAGTCGCCGTTCGACTCGCCGCAACTCGTCTCGGACCTCCTCCAGCAGGTCCGACAGGTGCAGGCCGAGCGCCCGGCAGATCGCCGCGAGCACCTCGGAGGAGGCCTCCTTGCGCCCCCGTTCCACCTCGGACAGGTACGGCACGGAGACCCCGGCGGCCAGGGCGACCTCCCGCAGCGTACGGCCCTGAAGCTGTCGCCTGCGGCGTAGTACCGCACCGATCACCCGTCTCAGCAACGACATAGGGGCCTCACTCTCGCCGCTTCTTTGCTGATCGTCCCATCATGCCTGGCCGCCGCTCCGTTCGCCGTACCGTGTGCCCGCAACGCCACCCCGCCGTGCGGTTGCCGGATCAGCGGCTATGTTGTGGGCGTGCAGACGACCGAGGTAGGGCGTGTCCTCCGGTGATCCACTTTCCCGCGCAGCGGCGTGGGCCGCTCAGCGCGCTGAGCATCCGGTTGGCCGCCGCCGTCGGGCTGGTGCTCGCCGTGGTGGCGGTGGTCTACCTCGAACGGGAGCAGTACCACGACAACAACGGCGACGGCCTGACCCTGCTGGACTGCTTCTACTACGCGGTGGTTTCCCTGTCGACCACCGGCTACGGCGACATCGTGCCGGTGACCCAGGAGGCCCGGCTGGTCAACGTCCTGTTCATCACCCCCGCCCGGGTGCTGTTCCTGATCATCCTGGTCGGCACCACCCTTGAGGTCCTGACCGAGCAGTACCGGACCGGCCGTCGCCTGCACCGGTGGGAGAGAAAAGTGAAGGACCACGTCATCATCTGCGGCTACGGCACCAAGGGCCGGAGCGCGATCTCGGCGCTGATGGAGAACGGGCTGGACAAGTCCCGGATCGTGGTGGTGGAACGTGCGGGCCCGGCGTTGCGTCAGGCCACGTCGAACGGGCTGGTCGCCATCGAGGGGTCGGCGACCCGATCCTCCGTGCTCAACCAGGCCCACGTACGCACCGCCAAGGCGGTGATCATCGCGACCGACAGCGACGACGCGGCGGTGCTGGTGGCATTGACCGTACGCCAGCTCACCGCCGGTCAGGTGCGGATCATCGCGGCGGCCCGGGAGGCGGAGAACGCTCCGCTGCTCAAGCAGAGCGGCGCGCACCACGTGATCGTCTCGTCGGCGACCGCAGGCCGACTGCTGGGCCTGTCGACGTCGGCGCCACCGCTGATCGACGTGGTGGAGGACCTGCTCACCCCGGGTCAGGGCATGGCGCTGGCCATGCGGTCCGCGGAACGCAGCGAGGTCGGCAGGTCGCCCCGCGAACTGGACACGCTGGTGATCGCGCTGGTCCGGCGGGGCAAGGTGGTCACCCTGGCGGACCGGGCCGGAGCGGTCATCGAGACCGGGGACATGCTGGTGCACGTCCGCGACGACCGACCCACCGCGAACACCCTGCCCTGATCGGCGGTCGGCGAGGCTTCCGGACGCCGACCGGGCCGCCCCCAGCGGGAACGACCCGGTCGGTGGGGTCAGGCCCGGTCAGCCGACGATCGTCCAGGTGTCGCCGCTGCCCAACAGCCCGGCCAGCTGCTGCTCCGGGGTGTCGGTGACGCTCGCCTGTGCCTCGGCCACCTGACCCTGCACCACGCTGTCGTAGGACGGCCGGTGCACCGAGCGGAACACACCGATCGGGGTGTTGCGCAGGTCGAAGCCGGGCAGCCGGGACAAGGCGAACGCGTACGCCGGGTCGTCGACCGTGGCGTCGTGCACGACGATCTCCTCAGCCGGGGTCGACGCGGTGTCGCGTACCTCCAGACCGAAGCCGCCGGGCGGGTGTACGACGCAGAACTGCCCGTCCTTGCCGAACGTGATCGGCTGGCCGTGTTCCAGCCGGATCAGGTGATCGTCGCGGGTGCCTGGCTCCTTGAGCTGCTCGAACGCCCCGTCGTTGAAGATGTTGCAGTTCTGGTAGATCTCCACGAACGCGGACCCGGAGTGCTCGGCTGCGGCGCGCAGCACCGATTGCAGGTGCTTACGGTCGGAGTCGATGGTCCGGCCGACGAAGGTCGCCTCCGCGCCGAGCGCCAACGACAGCGGGTTGAACGGCGCGTCGGCCGAACCGACCGGCGTCGACTTGGTGATCTTGCCGACTTCCGAGGTGGGGGAGTACTGCCCCTTGGTCAGCCCGTAGATCCGGTTGTTGAACAGCAGGATCTTGAGGTTGACGTTGCGGCGCAGCGCGTGGATCAGGTGGTTGCCGCCGATGGAGAGGGCGTCGCCGTCACCGGTCACCACCCACACCGACAGGTCCGGCCGGGAGACCGACAGACCGGTGGCGATCGCCGGTGCCCGCCCGTGGATGGAGTGCATCCCGTAGGTGTTCATGTAGTACGGGAAGCGCGACGAGCAGCCGATCCCGGAGACGAAGACGATGTTCTCCCGGGGGATGTTCAGCTCCGGCATGAACTGCTGGACGGCGGCGAGGATCGCGTAGTCGCCGCAGCCGGGGCACCAGCGCACCTCCTGGTCGGACTTGAAGTCCTTGGCGGTGAGCTTGAGGGCGACGGGCTCAGACATTCTTCAGGACCTCTTCCAGCGTCGTCTCCAGCTCGGTGGCGGTGAACGGCAGGCCACGGACCTGGTTGTAGCCGATGGCGTCGACCAGGTAGCGGGCCCGGATCACGTGTGCGAGCTGGCCGAGGTTCATCTCGGGGATGACCACCCGGTCGTAGGAGCGCAGCACCGTGCCGAGGTTGGCCGGCATCGGGGCCAGGTGCCGCAGGTGTGCCTGCGCGATCGACAGGCCGCGCTGGCGCAGGGCGCGGCAGGCGGCACCGATCGGGCCGTACGTCGAGCCCCAGCCGAGCACCAGCACCCGGGCGTCGCCGTCCGGGTCCTCCACCTCCACGTCCGGCACCGGGATGGTCTCGATCCGGGCCGCCCGGGTACGCACCATGTAGTCGTGGTTCGCCGGGTCGTAGGAGATGTCACCGGTCTTGTCGGCCTTCTCCAGCCCACCGATGCGGTGTTCCAGGCCCGGGGTGCCGGGCACGGCCCACGGCCGGGCCAGGGTCTGCGGATCGCGCAGGTACGGCAGGAAGGTGGTGCCGTCCTCGCTGTTGGGCGCGGTGGCGAACTCGACCCGCAGATCCGGCAGGGAATCCACCTCGGGCAGCAGCCACGGCTCGGAGCCGTTGGCGACGTAGTTGTCCGACAGCAGGATGACCGGGGTGCGGTAGGTCAGCGCGATCCGCGCCGCCTCCAGCGCCGCGTAGAAGCAGTCGGACGGTGACTTCGGCGCGATCACCGCCACCGGCGCCTCGCCGTGCCGGCCGAACAGCGCCATGTTCAGGTCGGCCTGTTCGGTCTTGGTCGGCATGCCGGTCGACGGCCCGGCCCGCTGCACGTCCACGATCACCAGCGGCAGCTCCAACGCCACCGCGAGGGAGATGGTCTCACCCTTGAGCGCCACGCCCGGGCCGCTGGTGGTGGTCACGCCGAGCGCGCCACCGTACGAGGCACCCAGCGCCGCGCCGATCGCGGCGATCTCGTCCTCGGCCTGCATGGTGGTGACACCGAACCGCTTGTGCTTGCTCAGCTCGTGCAGGATGTCCGAGGCCGGCGTGATCGGGTACGCGCCGAGGAAGACCGGGAGGCCGGAGCGGACACCGGCGGCGACGATGCCGAGCGACAGCGCGGCGTTGCCGGTGATGTTGCGGTAGGTCCCCGGCGGCATCTTGGCCGGTTTCACCTCGTAGCGGACGGCGAAGTCCTCGGTGGTCTCGCCGAAGTTCCAACCGGCCTTGAACGCGGCGACGTTCGCCGCGACCAGCTCGGGCCGCTTGGCGAACTTGCGCTCCAGGAACCGCAGCGTCGACTCGTACGGCCGGGAGTACATCCAGCTCAGCAGGCCGAGGGCGAACATGTTCTTGGCGCGCTCGGCGTCTTTCTTGGACACGTCCAGGTCGGCCAGCGCACCGATCGTCATGGAGGTCAGCGCGACCGGGTGCACCGCGTACCCGGCGAGCGTGTCGTCGTCGAGCGGGTTGCTCGCGTAGCCGACCTTGGCCAGGTTGCGCTTGGTGAACTCGTCGGTGTTGACGATGATGTCGGCGCCCCGGGGCAGGTCCACGAGATTCGCCTTGAGCGCCGCCGGGTTCATCGCGACCAACACGTTCGGCGCGTCGCCGGGGGTGAGGATGTCGTAGTCGGCGAAATGCACCTGGAAGCTCGACACGCCCGGCAGGGTGCCGGCGGGCGCGCGGATCTCGGCGGGGAAGTTGGGCAGCGTGGAAATGTCATTGCCCAGTTGCGCGGTCTCGGAGGTGAATCGGTCTCCGGTCAACTGCATGCCGTCGCCGGAATCGCCGGCGAACCGGATGACCACCCGTTCCAACTGGCGGATCTGCTTGCTCACGGCCGCACCTCGCTTCGTCGCGCGCCGTGGCGCGGCCGGCTGAACTGGATGGTGACCTCGCCTTGCCCGGCCACGAGACCTCCTTGACGCGCCGTTGTACCGGCCGTCCGCTAACGTCCGGCCCGTTGTCCTTTCCTCACCGAGAGCCTACGTCTAATCACGGTCCCGCCCGGCCCGGAGGTCCGCCGACTGGGATCGAAAAGTGAGGGTTTATGTGGTCACTTGCGGTGTTTCGCCGGGGCCGCCGTAATCCATATCACCGTACGTATCAACCCGGTCGGTCATCGGTCCGGGACCGGTCGTCTGGTACGGAACAGTCCGACACGGGACGGTAGGCTGATCTACCGTGACCGGTTACCTGGGCTCGTACGCGACGCTCGGGCTCCTGCTCCTCGCCGGCGTGCTCTTCCTCGTCGTGGCGTTCACGGCCAACCGGGTGCTGCGCCCCGCCCGCCCGGCCGATCCGCCCGGCAAGCGCGCCAGCTACGAGTGCGGGCTCGACCCGGTGGGTGGCGACTGGGCGCAGATGCAGATTCGTTACTACGTCTACGCCTACCTCTACGTGCTGTTCGCGGTCGAGGCGGTGTTCCTCTTCCCCTGGGCGGTGGTCTTCGACCGGCCCGGGTTCGGGCTGGTCACCGTGGTGGAGATGGCGATCTTCGTGGGTGTGCTCGCGCTCGGCCTGGCCTACGCCTGGCGGCGCAACATCCTTCGCTGGACCTGAACCCGCAGCTAAGCCTGGGCCGCGCCGACCCCACAGCTCAGGCGGGCCCGCAGCGGCCCGCATCAGGCGAGGCCGCGTCGGCTGAGCGTCGGTGGGCGGTCACCCCGGATGGCCGCGACCATGTCCAGCAGCCGGCGGGTCGGGCGGACCTGATGGGCGCGGAAGACCCGGGCGCCCAACCACGCGGAGACCGCCGTCGCGGCGAGCGTCCCCTCCAGCCGCTCGGTGACCGGCAGGTCCAGCGTCTCGCCGACGAAGTCCTTGTTCGACAGGGCCACCAACACCGGCCAGCCGGTCTCGACCAGCTCGCCCAACCGTCGGGTGATCTCCAGCGAGTGCCGGGTGTTCTTGCCGAAGTCGTGTGCCGGGTCGATGAGGATCCCGTCGGGGCGTACGCCCAGGGACACCGCGCGTTCAGCGAGCCCGGTCACCGTCGTGACCACGTCCGCCACCGCGTCGTCGAAGGCCGCCCGGTGCGGCCTGGTGCGCGGGGCGAGTCCGCCCGCGTGTGAGCAGACCAGCCCGACCCCGGTCCGCGCCGCCACCTGGGCCAGCGCCGGATCCGCCCCCGACCAGGTGTCGTTGAGCAGGTCCGCGCCGGCCGCCACGGCCTCCACCGCCACCTCGGCGCGCCAGGTGTCGATCGAGATGACGACCTCGGGGAATGCCTCGCGTACGGCGGCGATGGTGCCCACCGTGCGACGGATCTCCTCGGCGACGTCGACCTCGGCGCCCGGCCCGGCCTTCACCCCGCCGATGTCGACGATGTCCGCGCCCTCCTGCACCGCCCGTTCCACCGCCCGCAGCGCGCTGTCGGCCGCGAAGGTCGCGCCCCGGTCGAAGAACGAGTCCGGGGTGCGATTGACGATCGCCATCACCACCAGGTCGCCGGGGCCGAACCGCCGAGCCCCGAGCCGCAGCACCCCGGCCACGCCACCTCCCACATCGCCGTACGCCGTCGGCCGATCACGTCGGCGTCACGATGACGCTATCCGGTCGTCGCCCTGGTGCCTTGTCCGGTACGGCGCGCCGGGTGGGGTCGCCCCGTTCCCTTCGGCGTGCCACGATCAGTGCATGGATCAGCTTCTGCTCCTGCTGGTCGTGGCGGTCACCGTCGCGGCGGTCGTGTTCGGCGTGACGGCGTTGGTGACCGGTCGGGATCCCGGCCTGACCCCGGTCGAGGCGGACGGGCGGGCGGTGCCGTTGCCCGGCGACCGTCCGTTGCGCGAGTCGGACGTGGGCGAGGTGCGCTTCGACATCGCCCTGCGTGGGTACCGGATGGCCCAGGTGGATCAGGCGATGCGCCGGGCGGCGTACGACATCGGCTACAAGGCCGAGCTGATCGGGGTGCTGGAGGCGGAGGTGACGGCGTTGCGAGACGGGCGGACCGCCGACGCGGACGCGCTTCGCCGAGCCCGTGAGCAGGCGGCCAACCCGACCGAGGCGGAGGCGGCGTCGCAGGACGCGCCGGTGATCGACCTTTCGGTGACGGTCGACCCCGACGGGGTCTCCAACCCGGGTTCGGGTGCCGCGTCGGCGACGGAGGCGGAGGCCACGGCGACCGAGCCGACCGACCGCTACGTCCGGCCGGCCGCCGAGCAGTCGGCGGCGGACGGGAAGCCGGTGTCGAACGGGCAGTCGGCCGACGCTGCCGCTGACCCGACCACCGACGGGCAGCCGACCACCAGCGACGCACCGGCGAACAACGACCGCGAATCGGTGGTCCGGTCGGAGTCGACGTGAGCAACCCGGACGGCGCAGACGATCTTCGCGAGGCGGCCCGACCGGGTGCCGGTGAGGTCACCGCCACCGTGATCGTCGACGCGCCGGCCGAGAAGGTCTTCGCCGCCCTGCTGGCCTGGGAACGGCAGTCCGAGTGGATTCCGTTCACCACCGTCCGGGTGGTGGAGGGCGACGGCGGCGAGGGGAGCCTGGTCGAGGCGGTCACCTCGCTCGGCCCGGCGGTGCTGCGGGACACCATGCGGGTGGTCCGGGTGGACGCGCCGTACGAGATCGGCGTGGTGCACTGCGGCACGCTGCTGCGCGGGCCCGGTGCGCTGCGGTGCACCCCGCTGGAGAGCGGGCGCACCCAGGTGGTCTGGCACGAGTGGTTCCACCTGCCGGGTGGCCCGGCCGGGCGGGTGGCCTGGCCGGTGCTCTGGCCCGGCTCCAAGATGAGCCTCACCCGGGCGCTGCGTCGTTTCGCCCGCCAGGTCGAGCAGGGACACCTGCCCTGACTGTCCCGCCCCGGCACTAGCCTGGTCGCGTGACTGAACTGGTGATCGGTGCCGACGGTCTGGCCCGGTGTGGGTGGGGAGCCAGCACCGCCGACTACGCGGTCTACCACGACACCGAGTGGGGGCGCCCGGTGCACGGCGACGACGCCCTCTACGAACGGATGACGCTGGAGGCGTTCCAGTCCGGGTTGTCCTGGCTGACGATCCTGCGCAAGCGACCGGCCTTCCGGGCGGCCTTCGACGACTTCCACATCGACACGGTGGCCGGCTACGGCGAGGCCGACGTGACCAGGTTGCTCGCCGACGCCGGCATCGTCCGGAACCGGGCCAAGATCGAAGCTGCGATCGCGAACGCCCGCGCGGCGCGGGTACTGCCCGAGGGGTTGTCGGCGCTGCTCTGGTCCTTCGCGCCGCCGCCCGGCCGGGCCCGGCCGAACTCCGGGGCCGACGTGCCGGCGTTGACCGACGCCTCCACGGCCATGGCCAAGGCGCTCAAGAAGCGCGGCTTCCGGTTCGTCGGCCCGACCACGGCGTACGCGCTGATGCAGGCCACCGGGATGGTCGACGACCATCTAGCGGGCTGCCACGTCGTGACGTCCACGACGGGCGTGATGTGATGAGGGCATGACGACCGACACCGCACACCGGGTGAACGGGGCGAGCCAGGCCGACAGCACGGGCACCTGGGCCGTGCTCCTGCCCGCCGGACGGTACGACGCCGAACGGCTCGTCCATCACGACACACTCGAACTGACCGGGCTGGACGAGGCCATCCGGCCCCGCCTCGGTGACCAGGTCGCGGTGCTGGCCGACGAGCCGCCCCGGCTGGTGGCGGTGGGTCGGGTCGCCGGCCCGTCCGACCGGCGCCCGGAGGACCCGGACGATCCGCAGTCCGACCTGGCGCCCGGCGAACTGGTCGTCGCGTACACCCGGCGGGCCTTCGACGAGCCGGTCCCGGCCGATGCGCTGGTCCTCAGCGGGCCGGTCACCGCCCTCGACGCGGCCACCTTCCGTGAGCTGGTCGACCGGCTCGGCCCGCCGCCGCAGCGCCGGACCTGGCTGGTCAGCCTGGACCTGCCGATCGAGGCCGACTCGCCGGGCGAGGCGGTCCGGCTGTTCTGGGCGTACGTGCAGGAACTCGGTCCTCGGGAACTGCCCGCCTTCGTCTCACCCTCCGGCGACGAGTTGGCCATGCAGGCGTTCGTGCTCGGCGCGGAGGCGAACCAGGACCCGGAAGAGGACGACTGACCGGCCGACGGTTCACCGGCCTTCGAAGACCGGCTTCTGCTTGTCGACGAAGGCCATGGTGGCCGCGCGGTGGTCCGCGGTAGCGCCGCAGATGGCCTGCGCCTGCGCCTCGGCGGCCAGCGCGTCGGCCAGGGTGCCGGCGTCGGCGACGGAGAGCTGACGCTTGATCGCCCCGTAGGCGACGGTCGGACCGGCGGCGAGCCGGGCGGCCAGTTCCTGCGCGGCGGGCAGCACCTGCTCGTCGTCGTCCAGCATCCGGTTCAGCAGCCCCAACCGGCACGCCTCCTCGGCGCGTACCGGCTCGGCCAGCATCAGCAGCTCGACGGCCTTGGCGTGGCCGACGAGCCGGGGCAGGGTCCACGAGGCGCCGGTGTCAGCGGCCAGCCCCACCTTGGCGAAGGCCATCAGGAAGCTGGTGGAGGGCCCGCCGATGCGGATGTCGGCCAGGAAGGCCAGGGAGGCGCCCGCCCCGGCGGCCATGCCCCGGACCGCCGCCACCACCGGCTTGGGCAGGCTGGCCAGCCGGGCGGCGATCGGGTTGTAGTGCGCCCGGACCGTGTCCAGCGGGTTGCTGTCGCTGGCCTGGAGGGTGTTGACGTGCTCCCGCAGATCCTGACCGGCGCAGAACGACCCACCCGCCCCGGCCAGCACCACCGCCCGGCAACTGCGGTCGGACTCCAGCTCGGCGAGGGTGTCCCGCAGCGCCTCCTTGAGCGCCACGTCGAGCGAGTTCATCGCCTTCGGGCGGTTCATGGTGAGGGTGACGACCGCGTCGGTGCGGTCGACGAGCAGCGGCTCGGTCACGTCTGGCGACCCTTCTGTCGGGCTATCCGGTGTCCACCGTCGAGGCACTGCTCGACGTACCGGTCGGCGGCCGGTCGGAGCCGGGCCGCGTGGCGGTCGAAGAAGCTGGCCGCGGCGATACCGGGCCAGCGTTCGGGCAGCAGTGCCGGTGGCAGCTGCGGGTCCCGGAAGAGGAACGTACGCCATGCGTGCACCAGCCGGAACCGGGCCGCGTACGCCTCCTCGTCGCCGCTGCGGGCCGTGACGCCGGTCAGCAGCGTGCGCTGCTCCGCGACGAACTCCTCGTACGCTCGGCCGATCTCGGCCAGGTCCCAGGCCCGGCGGACCAGACCCATCGCGCCCGGCGTCCCGGCGGCGTGCGCGGCACTGAACCGCTCGAAGCGTACGCCCGCCTCGCTGAGCAGCAGGTCGACGTCCTCGGCCGGGCGGGTGGCCACCCAGGTCTGCTCGTCCAGCGTGCCGTAGCCGAGGTAGCGCAGGTTGGCGGCGAGTCGCTGGCGGTCCCGCCGGGCCCCCGGCCCGTCCAGCACCAGCAGGTCGAAGCGCCCGTCCCAGGTGACCCGGCCGGTGCGGTAGATCCGCGAGGCGGCCTCGTCCAGCCGGCGGGCCGCCTTCGGCGTGATCGAATATCCCGGACCGGAGGTCAGCCTGACCGGTTCGAGCCAGCCTTGGCGGACCATCCGGGACACCGCCGTGCGTACGGCCGGTGGTGCGATCCCGAGCGGTGCCAGCAGCTTGACCAGCGCGGCAACGGGTGCGCGGCCACCCCGTGGTCGGAGGTGGTCGCCGTACAGGTCGAAGAGTGCCGACCGTGCCTGCATGACCGCACATTGTGACAGGCCATCTAAGGATAAGCTAGATGCTGTTACATCAATGCTGCTTCGGTTTGGGTCCGGCGGTGTTCATCAGGGAAAATCGTCGGTCGACACCCACGTGCAAGTTGCGGCGGGTGGTCATGGCGAAGTGGCTGTGGGGCAACCCACCGACCCTGGTGTAGGTCTGAGGGGAGACAACATGGCGGCGATGAAGCCGCGGACGGGCGACGGTCCGCTGGAAGTCACCAAGGAGGGCCGGGGCATCGTCATGCGGGTCCCGCTGGAGGGCGGTGGCCGGCTCGTCGTCGAGATGACTCCCGACGAGGCGACCGCTCTCGGTGAGGCGCTGAAGGCGGCTGCTGGCTGAGACCGACCGGCAATAGGGCGGTGGGAGCGAGGCGGCCCGCCGCAACCCCGCCAGTCCTACTGCCGGTCGGTCCACGTGCGGCCGGTTCGTCGGCGACGCTCGCCGCCGCGGACGGTTCGTCTGGTCCCTGGCTCTGAGCCACCGGTTTCACCGGTGGCTCAGAGCCGTCACACCCTCGCGCGGCTGATCGACCGCGCGTCCGTCTTCTGGAGGTACGGCTCCGCGTGCTCGCCATCCGTCTGACCGCCGAGCCGGAACGGCTCGACACCCTGGTCCTGCCCGTACGGCCCGGCGTCGCCGACGACGCGTCGGCCGAGCCCGTACCGACCGGGGTGACCCCACCCGACGGGATCGTCGACGAGGTGGCCGCGCTGATCCCGGTGACCCGGTTCGCGGGTCGGGCCGGTGACCTACACACGCAGTGGCGGCCCGGAGGTACTCCACGCCGGCTGCTGCTGCTCGGGATCGGCGACGCGGACGAGGCGGCCTGGCGCCGGGGCGGCGCGGCACTGGTGCGCGCGGTCAAAGATGAGACTCATGTCACACTTTCCCTGCCGGAGGGGATCGCGTCGGACGCGGTTCGAGGTCTGGTCGAGGGGCTGCTGCTGGGGTCGTACCGGTTTCGGCTGGGCGCGGATCCCGACGCCCCCGCGCTGACCGACGTCGACCTGGCCGTCGCCGACCCGGAGGCGTACGAGCAGGCCGTCACGGTGGCCCAGACCACCGCCCGGATGACCCGGCTGGCCCGTGACCTCACCAACATGCCCTCCTCGGTGAAGAACCCGCAGTGGTTCGTGGAGCAGGTCGCCGAGGCCGTGGCCGACCTGCCCGGGCTGACGTTGCGGGTCCGCGAGCCGGAGCAGCTGGCCGCCGAGGGCTTCGGTGGCATCCTCGCCGTCGGTGGCGGATCGGCCAGCGGTCCGCGCCTGATCGAGCTGGACTGGAACCCCCCGCAGGCGGACACCCACGTGGCCCTGGTGGGCAAGGGCATCACCTTCGACACCGGCGGCATCTCGATCAAGCCCGTGCCGGCGATGAAGCTGATGCGCAAGGACATGGCCGGTGCCGCCGCCGTCGTGGCGGCCACCCTCGGCGCGGCGTCGCTGCGGCTGCCGGTCCGGGTGACCACGCTCGCGCCGCTGGCCGAGAACATGGTCAGCGGGGCCGCGTTCCGGCCCGGCGACATCGTCCGACACTACGGCGGGATGACCAGCGAGACGACCAACTCCGACGCCGAGGGTCGACTAGTCCTCGCCGACGCGCTGGCGTACGCGGTGCGGGAGATCAAGCCCGACCTCCTGATCGACCTGGCCACCCTGACCGGTGCCAACGCGGTGGCCCTGGGCACCCGCACCGGTGCCCTCTACAGCGACAACGACCAGCTTGCCGAAGACCTGCTGACGGCGATCAGGGCGGCCGGTGAGTCGGCCTGGCGGATGCCGCTGCCCAACGACTACGTCGAGCACCTCGGCAGCGATCTGGCCGACCTGCACAGCGCGCCGACGCAGGGCGGCGGCTCCGTGCTGGCCGCGCTCTACCTGCGCGAGTTCACCGGCGAGCTGGGTGAGCGTTGGCTGCACATCGACATGTCCGCGCCCTCCTGGTGCGAACGCGACGACGTGGAGCTGACCAAGGGCGCGACCGGTTGGGGCGTACGCGGCCTGCTGCGGTGGCTGGCGACGCTGGACTGACCCTCGACCGCCACGCCGACCCCGGCCGCTGTGCAGGCGTGGGGTCGGCGTGGCGGGCCGCTGCTCAGCAGCGCACCGCGGCCAGCAGCCCGTGACCGACCGGCAGCAGGGCCGGAATCCAGTGCTCCGACTCGCGGATGGCCTTCACCGTCTCGCGTACCGTCACCGTCTCCGCGTCCCGGGCGGCCGGATCGCCGATCCGACCGGCGGCCAGCGCTCCGTTGAGCACCAGCACCCCTCCCGGCCGCAGCAGCCGCAGCGCCGCGTCCACGTAGGCGGTGAAGCCGGTCACCTCGGCGTCGACGAAGACCAGGTCGTACGCGCCGTCGGCGAGCCGGGGCAGCACGTCCAGCGCCCGGCCGGTGATGATCCGGGTGCGGCCGGACACGAAGCCGGCCTCGGTGAAGATGCGCCGGGCGATGCGCTGATGCTCCACCTCGACGTCGATGGTGGTGAGCACCCCGTCGGCCCGCATGCCGCGCAGCAGCCACACCCCGCTGACGCCGGTGCCGGTGCCGATCTCGACCACCGCGCGGGCGTGACCGGCGGCGGCGAGCAGGCGCAGGGCAGCGCCCGCGCCCGGCGTGACGGCAGTCAGGCCGACCTCGTGGGCGAGGCTGCGCGCGGTCCGCAGGACGAGGTCCTCGGTGACGTACGACTCGGCGAACTGTAGGGCCGGGTTCGTCGAACTGCCGGAACCGGCGACCGTGGCGATGGGACACCTCCGGGCGACGAGCATGATGCGCAGGGCGGATGGGCACTGTGACTCTAAAGGCGGCGCGCTTGCAACGCAGCGGGGCATCCACCCGGAGTGACAACCGCTGACCCCGTTGGGCGCATCCGTGCAATCCTGGAAGCGGTATCCGTCGCCCGTACCCGGCGTGCCGGACGTGGATCGCGTGGATACCGGGGACGGGAGTGGGAGGCACCGAGTGACCGACGGCTGGGACTGGCGCCAGCCCGGCGTGGGCGGAGCACCGGCCGGGCAGCCGATGGCGGGGCATCCGCCAGCCGGTGTGCCGGCGACACCACGCGACGGTGGCCAACCGCCGTCGCCGTGGTGGTCCGACGCGCTCGCCGATCCGTGGCGGGATCCGCACGCACCGGCGGCGGTGGTGCTGCCCGCCGCCCCGGTGGCCGGCAGCGAGCCGGAACCGGTCACCGACCCCGACGCGGTCGGCCGGCCCAGGCTCCAGCAGCTTCTGGTCATTCCGCTGGTGACCGCCCTGCTCGCGGGCGCACTCGGCGGTGCGCTCGGCTACGCGTTCGCGCTGCGCGGTGGTGCCGGTGGGGCGGTGCTCGGGGCAGCCCCCGGAACCGCGCCGACGCTCGCCCAGCGCCCGCCGGAGTCGCTGGCCGGTGTCGCCGAACGGGTACTGCCCAGCGTGGTCACCGTCCGGGTGGCGGGCCTGGGCGGCACCAGTGAGGGCTCGGGCTTCATCGCCAGCGCCGACGGGCACGTGATCACGAACGATCACGTGGTGGCCGGCGGCACCGGAAAGGCGTCGGTGATCTTCAACGACGGCAGCTCGGCCTCCGCGACCGTGGTCGGTCAGGACGCCGAGTCCGACATCGCGGTGATCAAGGTCTCCCGCACCGGGCTGCGTCCGGTCGAGTTCGGCGACTCCGACGCCCTGGCCGTGGGCGATCCGGTGCTGGCGATGGGCTCGCCGCTGTCGCTGGCGAACACGGTGACCGCGGGCATCGTCAGCGCGCTGGACCGGACGATGCACGCGGGCGAGCCCGGCGGCCCGACGCGCTACTACGCCGCCATCCAGACCGACGCGGCGGTCAACCACGGCAACTCCGGCGGCCCGCTGGTCGACGCGGCCGGTCGGGTCATCGGTGTCAACTCCACGATCAAGTCGCTGGTCGCCGACGGCCAGGAGGCCGGCAACATCGGCCTCGCCTTCGCCATCCCGATCAACCAGGCGAAACGGATCACCCAGGACATCATCGGCACCGGGAAGGCCCGCCGCACGGTGATCGGTGCCCAGGTCGGCGGGCCCGGCTCGGGTACCAACGGCAGTGGGGTGCGCCTCGCGGCGGTCGAGCCGTCCGGTCCGGCAGCCGGTGCGGGCCTACGCGCCGGTGACGTGATCCTGAAGCTCAACGGCCGCCCGATGACCGAGCCGACCGACCTGATCGCCCTGGTCCGCAAGTACGCCCCCGGATCGGTGGTCACCGTCGAGTACCGCCGGGGTTCGAGCCGGCAGAACGCCTCGGTCACCCTCGCGGCGGATGCGAAGTGACTTCCCACCCTCTTCTGACAACGGCACCTACCTGCGTACTCTGGCTGCGGTAGCCGGGGGAAGGGGACCGAGGTGTTCGAGAACCTGAACGTGTGGGAGGTCGGCGCGCTGCTGATGCTGGCGCTGCTGATCTTCGGCGACCGGCTGCCGGTGGTGATCAGTGACGGGCTCCGGATGGTGCGCAACCTGCGCAACATGGCCCGCAGCGCCACCACCGACCTGAGCAAGGAACTGGGCACCGACATCCAGTTGGAGGACCTGCACCCCAAGGCGTTCATCCGCAAGCACCTGCTCAGCGAGGAGGACGAGCAGGCGATCCGGAAGCCGCTTCAGGGCGTCTACGACGGTCTGAAGGCCGACGTCACCGGCGTGCACCAGGAACTCAAGGACGTCGCCACGGCGGCGGACCCCCGCCGACCCGCTCCGGCCCCGGCGAGCACCTCAGCCCCGGCCCCCCGGACGCCCAACTACGACGACGTCACCTGACACCCGGCCGCATCAACGGCCGAGGTGGCCCAGGTTGTCGCGGTGACCGCCCGGCTCAGCGCCCGGCGGGCTTGAGGCCCAGCGGCTTGCCGAGCAGCGACTCGCGGCGCAGCGCGAGCCGGTCGGCCACCTGGTTCAGCGCCTTCGCCGCCGGGGAGTCCGGCGCGGCGAGCACGATCGGGTTGCCCTCGTCGCCCGCCTCCCGGACCCGGGTGTCCAGCGGCACCTGGCCCAGCATCGGCACCTGCGCGCCGATCGCCTGCGTCAGCGAGTCCGCCACGGTCTGACCACCACCGGCGCCGAAGATCTCCATCCGGGAGCCGTCCGGCAGCTCCAGCCACGACATGTTCTCGATCACGCCGACCACCCGCTGGTGGGTTTGCAGGGCGATCGCGCCGGCCCGCTCGGCCACCTCGGCGGCGGCTGCCTGGGGGGTGGTGACCACCAGGATCTCGGCGTTCGGCAGCAACTGGGCCAGGGAGATCGCCACGTCACCGGTGCCTGGGGGCAGGTCGAGCAGGAGGACGTCCAGGTCGCCCCAGTAGACGTCGGCGAGGAACTGCTGCAACGCGCGGTGCAGCATCGGGCCGCGCCACACCACGGCGGCGTTGCCGTCGGTGAACATCCCGATCGAGATGACCTTCACGCCGTGCGACTGCGGCGGCATGATCATGTCCTCGACCCGGGTGGGGCGGCCGTCCGCACCGAGCATCCGGGGCACGGAGTGTCCGTAGATGTCCGCGTCCACCACGCCGACCGACAGGCCCCGCGCAGCCAGCGCCGCCGCCAGGTTGACCGTCACGCTGGACTTGCCGACCCCGCCCTTGCCGCTGGCCACCGCGTACACCCGGGCGCGGGAGCCGGGCTGGGCGAACGGGATCACCGGCTCCGCGGTCGCACCCCCACCGCGCAGCTTCGCCTGGAGTTGCTGGCGCTGCTCGGTGCTCATCACCCCGAACTCGATCTCCACGCCGCTGACCCCGGGCACCGCGCCAACGGCGGCGGTGATGTCCGAGCGGAGCTTGTCCTTCAGCGGGCAGCCGGCGACGGTCAGCAGCAACTCGACCCGGACCACACCGTCCTCACCGACCTCGGCGGAGCGCACCATGCCGAGTTCGGTGATCGGCCGGCGGATCTCCGGGTCGTTGACGGTGGCCAGGGCGGCCATGACGGCGTCGTTGACGGTGCTGACGGGAGCTGACATGCCCGCAATGCTACGTCGGCGGCGAACCGCCACCGGTGCCGGTCACAGCGGTGTGAGCGAGTCGATCAGCTCTCCGGCCGACGGGTCGAGGCGGTGTCGTGACGACCGTCACCCGGGGAGTCGCCGTCCAGCTCGTCGCGGGGCTCGTCCAACCCGTCACCGCCGGTGCGGACCGGATCGTCCCGGTGTCGACGCTCCAGCCGCTGTCGCCGCTGCGCCGCCTCGTCCAACTCCTCGGCCAGCCGGGACAACTCGGAGCGGACGAAGTCCCGGGTGGCCACCTCGCCCAGCGCGATCCGCAACGCGGCGATCTCCCGGGCCAGGTACTCGGTGTCCGCCTTCTGCATGGTGGCCCGGCGGCGATCCTCGTCCAACGCCACCCGGTCGCGGTCGGCCTGGCGGTTCTGCGCCAGCAGGATCAGCGGCGCGGCGTAGGACGCCTGGATGGAGAGCACCAGGGTGAGGAAGGTGAAGGTGTACGGGTCGAAGCGCAGGCCCGCCGGAGCGAGGGTGTTCCAGAGGAACCAGGCGGTGATCACCAGCGTCATGTAGACGATGAAGTTCGCCGTACCCATGCCACGGGCGATGCCCTCGGCCCAGCGTCCGAACGTCTCCTGATCCACCCGGGGCAGCTTCAGACCTCGGGGCTCCCGTGGCAGGTCCAACCGTTCCGCGCGCCGTTGCTCAGTCATGGTCACCGTCCATCGCCGGGTCCGGAGCGGCCGACGTCGTCGCCCCGTTGTGGTGGCCACTCATCACCGCGTTGCGGTCCCGCCAGTCCCGTGGCAGCGAATGATCCAGCACGTCGTCGACGGTGACCGCGCCCACCAGCCGGTTGTTCCGGTCGATCACCGGCATGGCCACCAGATCGTAGGTGGCCATCCGACGGGTGATCTCCGGCAGCGGGGTGGTCGGGCTCAGCGGGTCGATGTCGTTGACCACCACACCACCGAGCAGATCGGCCGGTGGCTCGCGAAGCAGCCGCTGGAAGTGCACCATGCCCAGATAGCGGCCGGTGGGGGTGGCCATCGGTGCCCGGGCCACGAACACCTGCGCGGCCACCGCCGGGGAGAGTTGCGGCTCCCGGATCCGGGCCAACGCCTCGGCCACCGTCGCGTCCGGGGGCAGGATGACCGGTTCGGAAGTCATCACGCTGCCCGCCGTACCCGGCGTGTACTTCAGCAGCTGCCGCACCGAATCGGCCTCGTCCGGCTCCATCAGGTCGAGCAGCACGTCCTGCTCCGGCGGCGACAGCTCACCGAGCAGGTCGGCGGCGTCGTCCGGCTCCATCTCCTCCAGGATGTCGGCGGCCCGCTCGCGGTCCAGCGCGGCGAGGATCTCCACCTGGTCGTGCTCGGGCAGCTCGCTGAGCACGTCGGCGAGCCGCTGGTCGTCCAAGGCCGCCGCGACCTCGTTGCGCCGGGCGTCGGGCAGGTCCTGGAGCGCGTTGGCCAGGTCGGCCGGACGCAGTTCCTCCAGCACGGCCAGCAGGTTGGCGGTGCCCCGGGTCTCCGCCACCCCGCTGAGCCCGCCTACCTGGTTCCACTCGACCTGGCGCAGGTGACCCCGGCGCGCCAGTCGGCCGGTCTGTTCGCGTACCGCCACCCGGGTCAGCGACCACTCGCCGGTGCGACTGCACTCCATCGCCACGTCGACCACTGACGCGGTACGGCCCTCCGGGGCGATCTGCACCCGCCGGTCCAGCAGCTCCTGGAGGACGAGCAACTCGTTCGGGCGTTTCTCGAACCGGCGCAGGTTCAACGTGCCGCTGCCCAGCACGATCGCGTCAGCGTCGATCGAGGTGATCCGGTTGATGGAGAGGAAGATCCGGCGGCGCATCGGCATCTCCGCGACCAGCCCCACCACCTCGGGCGGTCGTTGGCTCGCGCGCAGCCGGGCCACCGCGTCGCGTACCCGGCCGACCTGGTCACCGTTGGGGTCGAAGACGGCGACTCCGGCGAGGCGGGCGATGTAGACCCGGGACGGCGTGCTCACGAGCACCAGCCTAGGGGGTAGGTCGGCGCACCGGCCTGAGTCGTGGCGAGCCTCCGGCCAGGGCTGGGCCAGCGGGGGAGCGTGATGGCGTCGGCCGGTGACCCGGCCCGCCACGGCACAGGATCGGCACTGCCGGCCAGTGGCCCCGATGGACGCTTCGAGGGCCTAGTGTCTATCAACATGTCGACCTTGGCTTACGAGATCGTGGACGTCTTCACCGACCGTCCGTACGCCGGGAACCCGCTCGCGGTGGTCTTCGGCGCCGAAGGACTGGCCACCGACCAGATGCAGGCTCTGGCGCGCGAGTTCAACCTCTCGGAGACGGTCTTCGTACTGCCCGCCACCCAGGCCGGGGCCACCTACCGGGCCCGGATCTTCACGCCGGTCGACGAGCTGCCGTTCGCCGGGCACCCCAGCGTCGGCGCCGCGGTCACCGCCGCTCGCCGGGGCCTGTTCCCGGTGGGGCAGGTCACTCAGGAGTGCGGTGCCGGGGTGCTGCCGATCGAGGTCGGCGACGGTTCCGCCACGCTGACCGGCGGCAGCCCCACCCTCGGGCCGGAACTGGAGCCGGAGCCGCTGCTGGAGATGGCCGGGCTCGGCGCCGAGGACCATCTCGGCCCGGCACCCCGGGTCGCCGGCTGCGGTCTGGAGTTCCCGTTCCTGCCGGTACGCCCCGACGCCCTCGCCCGGGCACAGGTGAACCCGGTCGCGGCAGGACGGTACGGCATCGAGCATGTCAGCGTCTTCTCCTGGAACGCCGCCACCCAAACCGCGTACGCCCGGGTCTTCGTCCCCGGTCTCGGCGTGCCCGAGGATCCGGCGACCGGGTCGGCCGCGCTCGGCCTCGGCGTGTGGCTGGTCGCCAGCGGCCTGTTGCCGGGCGAGGGGCGATCGTCGTACACCGTCCGGCAGGGCGTCGAGATGGGCCGGCCGTCCTCGCTGGCCTGCACGGTGACCGCAGCCGGTGGGATGGCGGTGGGCACGAGCGTCGCAGGTCAGGTGATGCCGGTGGCGCGGGGAGAGATCCTCGTCCCGCCGTTCGTCGGCTGAGCACCGACGTGGACCAGCCCGGATACGAGAGGATGCCGCGGTGACCGACGAACGCGAGAACCACCCGCTGGTCGACGAGGCGATGAAGAAGGCTTCGGTGGCCTGGGTCGCGGTGGGCGACCGTCCGCCGCTGGCCCTGTGGTGCGTACCCCTGGAAGCGGCGCTGTTCGTGGTCAGCGGCCCCGGCGAGCAGTCCGCGCCGGGGTTGGCCGAGGCCGACGAGGCCCAGGTGACGCTCCGCGGCGACCACGGTGGCCGGATCATCACCTGGCCGGCACGGGTCAGCCGGGTGGCGCCGGGCACGGAGCAGTGGGAGACGCTCGCCCCGCTGGTGGGGGCCAAGCGACTGAACGCGCCCGGACCGACCGCTGAACTCGTCGCCCGTTGGGCGGCCGACGGCTGTGCCCTGGTGCGGCTCGCACCGGCCGGTGAGTCGGTGCGCGGTGCCGACCTGCCGGCCGACTCGCTGGCCGAGCCACCCCGGCCGACGCCGGCCGCGCGGGCCACCCGTCGGCCGTTCCGGCTGCACCGCGTCCGCCGTCGCTGACCCGCCGTGGCCGTCGGGCGCGGCTACCGCAGCGCACCCACCGGGCTGGGTACCCCGTCGACCAGGTCGACCACCTCGCTCAGGGACGCCAGCGTCCGGCCGACCCACTCGACGTCGAGGTTGAACACCAGGTGGTCGACGAGGTCGGGTGCGGCCAGCCGGGCAGCGCTCATGCCGGTCCGCTGCGCGCCGGTCAGCTCCTGGCTGCCGCCGTCACCCACGTAGAGGCAGTCCTGCGGTGACAGGCCGAGCCGCGCGCAGGCGTCCAGGTAGAGGGCGGTGTCCGGCTTGCACCGCCCCACCTGGACGGAGAACACCTGGACGTCGAGCAGCCGGGCGACCGCCAACTCCGGCAGGAGGAGCGGCAACTCGTGCGTACAGTCACTGATCACGCCGGTCCGCACCCCCCGACGCCGCAGCGCCCGCAGGGTCGGCACGGCCTCGTCCCGTAGCCGGGTCTCCGCGCGGATGGCCTGGTGACGGGCAGCGGCGGCGGCTCGCAACGCCGTCGCCGGAGGGTGTACGCCGACCTGCGCGCACACCCAGCGCAGGGACGCCTCGACGCTGCCGAAGCGCCCACTGGCGCGGTCGTAGAAGCTGCTGTCCAGCACCTTGAGAAAGATGTCCGGTGGACAGCCGAGTAGCTCGGCGATGCTGAGGTGGCCCGCGCCACGCTGGACCGGACCGGTCAACGTGCCGAAGAAGTCGAACAGCACCGCGCGGAACCTGGGCATGGGGAAACTGCCTTCCGGCGGATGAGGGGGGAGTCCCGGGGGAGGACGCGCCTGATCGTAACCGAACGTTGACGGTCAGTGCCGCCCTGGCGACATGTGAAGATTGCACCTCGTGGTCCCCGAACCCCATCGTCCGCCGTTCGACCTGATGACCGGCGCGGCCCTGGCCGTGGCCGTCTTCGCCGTGTCGTCATCCGCGCCGCTGATCGCCTTCGCCGCCGCACCGGCCCTGGCGGTCGCGTTCTGGCGCAACGTGCTGGCGGTGGCCGTGCTCAGCCCGTTCGCGCTGACCCGTCGCCGGTCCGAGTTCCGCTCCCTGACCAGCCGCGTCGGCCGTCGCGAGGGCATGTTCTGCGTCCTGGCGGGGGCGGCGTTGGCGGCCCACTTCGCCGCCTGGATGCCGAGCACGAAGCTCACCTCGGTGGCGGCGGCGACGGCGCTGGTGGCCACCCAACCGGTCTGGCAGGGCCTGATCGCCCGTGCCCAGGGCCGTCGGCTACCGACGGGTGTCTGGGCCGGTATCGGGGTGGCGGTGGTCGGGGCGGTGCTGGCGACCGGGGCCGACTTCACGGTTTCCGGCCAGGCCTTCACCGGGGACCTACTGGCGCTGGCCGGTGGCCTGTTCGCGGCGGTGTACACCGCGCTGGGGGAACGCGCCCGGGTCACCGTCAGCAACGCCACCTACACCACCATCTGCTACGGGGTGTGCGGGCTGATCCTGTTGGTGGTCTGCCTGGTCGGCGGGGTGCCGTTGCGTGGCTTCGACACCGGCACCTGGCTGGCGGTGCTCGCCCTGGTCGGCGGGGCGCAGTTGCTCGGCCACTCGATGTTCAGCTACGCCCTGCGGCGGGTCTCCGCCACCACGGTCAGCGTGCTGATCCTGCTGGAGGCGCCCGGCGCGGCGTTGATCGGCTGGGCGTGGCTGGGCCAGTTGCCCGACCCGGTGACCCTGCCCGGCCTGGCGCTGCTGCTGGTCGGCGTCGCCGTGGTGGTGTTGTCCAGCGCCCGCACGGCTCGGCGTACGGCACGGGTCACCACCGCGGTGCCGGCGGACGCCGCGCCGGTCCGCGACTGACACCCCCGCGAGCGTCACACCTCGTGCACCTCCAGCACCCGGGTCTGCGGCGCGGCCTCGCCCAGGCCCGCCCGCAGCGCGATCCGCTCCGGATCGGCCAGGTAGCCCGCGTAGCCGGCCCGGGTGTCGAACCGGATCACGTGCACCTCGGTACGCCCGTCGCCGGTTCGCAGTCGCCGTTCCAGCCGACCACCGTGGCGGGGCAGCAGGGCGAGCACCGAGTCCTCGTAGTGCCGCCCGGCCGCCACGTCGGGCAGCTCCACCAACGCGACCAGGCGCACCGCCGAGGCGGTGTCGGTGACCAACGACTTCCAGAACTGGTGGTCGACGTGGCCGCCCGGGATGCCCTCCCGACGGCCGGTGTCGAGGTAGCCGTGCCGACGGTAGAAGCCCGGAGCCTGGAACGAAAAGGAGGCGACCGAGATCTCGGTGCAGCCACGGCGGCGGGCCTCCCGCTCGGCCGCCGCCAGCAACCGGCCACCCCAGCCTCGGCCGCGACGGTCCGCCCGGACCCAGACCATGTTGATCCCGGCGCAGGTGCCCCAGCTCCATCCGGTCAACCCGGCGACGAGTTCACCGCCGGCGTCGGTCACCCGGACGGACAGCTCCGCCTCGTCGGCGGCGCCGGTGGCCTGCTGGTTGAAGGCGGTCAACTCCGCGTCCAGCCGGTTGGTCAGTTCCTCGTCCTTGCCGAGTACCCGCAGGACGGCGTCTTCGCTGCCGGTCATGGCGCGCAGTATCGCAACGCCGACCGACCGTGGCGATCCGGTTTCTCCTCGCTGACCTTCTCACCGGCCTCGCAGGCGCGCGGCGACCCGTCAGGCCGGGACACCGACGGCAGCGGCGCTGGCTGCCCAGAGCCGTGCCGCGAGTTGCGGATCGGCCGCCTTCGGCCACGGGCGACGTGGTCGGCAGTCGAAGTAGTAACCGCCGCTGTTCAGCCGGGTTCGCTCCTGGTTGGTCAGCCACACCAACGTCTGCGCCCCCTTGACCGGGGTGCGGAACGGCAGCAGGCGCATGCCCAGGGCGACCAGCCGACTGTTGTTGCCGAAACGGGTCCGCACCACCCCGGGATGGAAACAGTACGAGTCGAGCTGCGGCCACCTCCGGGCCGCCTCGGCGGTGAACAGGATGTTCGCCTGCTTGCTGGTGCCGTACGCGGTCAGTGCCCGGTAACGGCGCAACGGCGCGTTGAGGTCGTCCGGGTCGAGGGCGCCGCTGCGGTGCGCGCCGGAGGCGGTCACCACCGTCCGCCGTACCCGGTCGACGAGCAGGTTGGTGAGCAGGAAGGGCGCCAGGTGGTTGGCCTGGATGGACAGTTCGAAACCGTCGACGGTGGTGACCGGCTGGAGCGCGATGGCGCCCGCGTTGTTGGCCAGCACGTCGATCTGGTCGTACGCGGCGCGCAGCCGCTCGGCCAACCGCCGGACGTCGTCGAGGACGGCGAAGTCGGCGCGGAACACCTCGGGTCGCTCTCCGGAGGTCTCGCGTACCTCGTCGGCGGCGGCCCGTAGTCTGGCCGGGTCGCGCCCGACCAGGACGACCTGGTCACCCCGGCGGGAGAGGTGGCAGGCGGCGGCCAACCCGATGCCGGAACTCGCTCCGGTGATCACGATCAGACGGCGGCCAGTGACATCTTCCACAGGTCCATTCACCGGGGTCACGCGACGAGGTTACCGTGACGTCACAATCACCTTTGGGATCGTTAAGTCAGGGGCGGCGCAGCGGCCGTACCCGGAAGGAGCACCGTCGATGGCCGTTGTTGGGCGTCCCCGCCGGTCCTGTCTGGCCGTGCCCGGGTCGAGCGTCAAGATGCTCGGTAAGGCTCAGGGACTTCCGGCCGACCAGGTCTTCCTCGATCTGGAGGACGCGGTCGCCCCGCTGGCCAAGCCGGACGCCCGCAAGAACATCGTGGCGGCGCTCAACGAGGGTGACTGGGCGGGCAAGACCCGGGTCGTCCGGGTCAACGACCTCACCACCGCGTGGACCTACCGGGACGTCATCGACGTGGTGGAGGGCGCGGGCGCCAACCTCGACTGCGTGATGCTGCCGAAGGTGCAGAACGCGGCGCAGGTGCAGTGGCTGGACATGACCCTCACCCAGTTGGAGATGACCCTCGGTCTGGAGGTCGGCCGGATCGGCATCGAGGCGCAGATCGAGAACGCCGCCGGGCTGGTCAACGTCGACGCCATCGCCGCCGCGTCGCCACGTGTCGAGACGATCATCTTCGGCCCGGCCGACTTCATGGCCTCGATCAACATGAAGTCGTTGGCGGTCGGTGCCCTCATCCCCGACTACCCGGGCGACCCGTACCACTACATCCTGATGCGCATCCTGATGGCCGCCCGGATGCACGACAAGCAGGCCATCGACGGCCCGTTCCTACAGATCCGGGACACCGACGGGTTCCGTGAGGTGGCGAAGCGGTCCGCGGCGCTCGGCTTCGACGGCAAGTGGGCGCTGCACCCGGGCCAGATCGACGCCGCGAACGAGGTGTACTCGCCCGCCCAGGCCGACTACGACCACGCCGAGCTGATCCTCGACGCGTACCAGCACTACACCTCCGAGGCGGGCGGCCGGCTGGGTGCGGTCATGCTCGGCGACGAGATGATCGACGAGGCGTCCCGCAAGATGGCGCTCGTGATCGCCGCCAAGGGGCGAGCGGCCGGCATGACGCGTACCTCGACGTTCACCCCACCGGCCGAGTAGCCCCACCGCTGTTCCCGCGCCCGCCCCGACCTCGATCGGGGCGGGCGGCGCGGGTCAGTTGTTGGCCCCGATGGCGATGGCGATGGCGATGGCGTAGGCAATGATCGCCAGCGTGACCAGGCCGGTGAGGATCCAACCGACGATGATGGCGGCCTTGGCCATGCCCTCGCCGCCCTCACCGGTCTCCCGGATCTGGCGCATGGCCGCATGACCCATGATGGCGCCGATCGGCGCGGTGATGCACGAGCTGACCCCGAGCAGCGCGAGCACCAGGGCGGCGATCGCCATGGCGTTCGTCTTCGGCTGCGGGTAGCCGTATCCGGGTGGGACCGGCGGGTAGCCGTGCGGCTGGGCGGGCGGGTAACCGACGGGCGGGTACGGCGCGGCGGCAGCCTGATCGGACTTCAGACCGGCGTACGGGTCGGCACCGGGCTGGTACGGGTCGGCGCTGGGCTGGTACGGGTCGTATCCGGACGGCTGCGATGGGACCTGTGGTTGCGGAGTGGCCGGCAGTGTCGGGTCGGCGGGCGGGCCGGACGGCTGGCCTGTCGATGCGGGGTCGGGCCAGCCCGCCGGCGGGGGTTGCGTCATCGGGCTTCTCTTCCGTCGTGAGGTTGTGGCGCCGTCAGGGTAGTCACGCCCCGCACTTCGCGACGCGCCCGGCACCGGGTGCGCGTTGCCCGACGGCGACGGTGAGGGCAGGATCTCGGCATGGGGATTGACGCGCGGGCGGCGGACCGTTCCGGCAGCAGACCACGACGGGACGTCAGCCGGCCCGGCATGGTCCGGCGGACACGCTCCGTCGCGACACCGGAGCCCGGAGAGCAGGACGCGCCGGCGGCACTGCCGGAACCGGTGACGATGCGGCTGGACGGCAAGGTGGCCCTGGTGACGGGGGCGGGCAGCCCGGACGGCATCGGGTACGCCACCGCACGCCGACTGTCCGACCTGGGTGCCCGGGTGGCGATCGTGTCGACGACCCGGCGCATCCACGAACGGGCCGGTGAACTCGGGGTGACCGGTTTCGTCGCCGACCTCACCGACGAGTCCGAGGTGGGCGCCCTGGCCGATGCCGTCACCGAGCAGCTCGGCGATGTCGAGGTGCTGGTCAACAACGCCGGCCTGGCCAGCCGGGCCAGCCCGGAGGTGCTGCGCCCGGTCGCTCAGCTCAGCTACGACGAGTGGCAGGGCGAGATCGACCGGAACCTGACCACCGCCTTCCTGTGCAGCCGGGCCTTCATCGGCGGGATGGCCGAGCGTGGTTGGGGCCGGATCGTCAACCTGGCGGCCACCGCCGGACCGGTCAACGCGCTGCCCACCGAGGCGGCGTACGCGGCGGCCAAGGCCGGTGTGGTGGGCCTGACCCGGGCGCTGGCCATGGAGATGATCGCCGACGGGGTGACGGTCAACGCGGTGGCCCCGGGCACCATCTACACCGCGGCGTCGACCGTGGCCGAGATCAAGCAGGGTCTTGGTACGCCGGTGGGTCGCCCCGGCACTCCGGACGAGGTCGCCGCCGCGATCACGTTCCTCTGCTCACCGGCCGCGTCGTACATCACCGGGCAGATGCTGGTGGTGGACGGCGGCAACAGTGTCCGGGAGGCGCAGTTCCGCTGAGCGGCCGGCTAGGTGTTGGCGCTGTCGGAGCCGGCCCAGATCACCAGGGCCAGCCAGCCGCAGCAGGCCAGCAGGATGAGGCCGGTGAAGACGTAGCTGAGGATCAGGCCCCAGGTGGCGAGTTGCTCGCCGTCCTCGCCGCTGGTGCGCAGCTGCCGCTTGGCCAGGTGCCCGAGGGCGATGCCGGCGGGGGCGAAGACGAAGGCGAAGACCAGCGACAGGACGGCCAGGACGTTGGTGCCGCGTCCGCCGCCCTGTCCGGTGGGCGGTCCGTACTGCCCGTAGGGGGTCTGTGGGGCGTACGGCGGTTGTTGGCCCCACTGCTGGCCGTGCGGCGGTTGGCCCGGGTGTTCGTACGACGGCTGCCCGTACGTCGGCTGTTCGGGCTCGCCCGGCTGCTGTCCGTACGGTTGGCCGTACTGCGGCTGCCCTCCGCCCGGGGGTGGCTCGTAGGGCGACGGTGGCTGTTCTGGTTCCGGTGGTTGGCCCACGCTCTTGTCCTCCGTCCCGCCGTCCGGTGCCCGTCCCCTTCGGTAGGGGGCCCTCATTGCGGGACGCTACCCGTCGCGGTGAACCTTTTCACAGCGGTTGTGGGTACTGGTCACCTTGGCCGCTCCGGCCGGGCGACCGATACTGATCGAGCGTTTAGTTACCAATGAGTAAGGTGCCGATTCCCCGGAGGCTGAGATGGCTCGACTCGCCCAGACGCCCGGCCTGACCGACGAGCAGCGGTCGATCCTGGAAACCGTCCGGGAGTTCGTCAACAAGGAGATCATCCCGCACGCGCAGCGCCTGGAACACGCCGACGAGTACCCGGCCGACATCCTCGACGGGATGAAGGAGATGGGCCTGTTCGGCCTCACCATCGCCGAGGAACACGGCGGTCTCGGCGAGTCCCTGCTGACCTACGCGCTGGTGGTGGAGGAACTCTCCCGAGGCTGGATGTCGATCTCCGGCATCGTCAACACGCACTTCATCGTGGCGTACCTGATCTCCCAGCACGGCTCCGCCGAACAGCGGGCGCGGCTGCTGCCGAAGATGGCCATCGGCGAGGTGCGCGGCGCCTTCTCGATGTCCGAACCGGAATGCGGCTCCGACGTCTCGGCGATCAAGTCGAAGGCCGTCCGCGACGGCGACCGCTTCGTCATCAACGGGCAGAAGATGTGGCTGACCAACGGCGCGTACTCGTCGGTGGTGGCCACCCTGGTGCGGACCGAGACCGGCGCCGACTCGGTCTACGGCAACATGAGCACCTTCCTGCTGGAGAAGGAACCCGGCTTCGGCGAGACCGCTCCGGGCCTGACCATCCCCGGCAAGATCGACAAGATGGGCTACAAGGGCGTCGAGACCACCGAGATGGTGCTCGACGGCGTCACCGTCGACGACAGCGCCGTCCTCGGCGGGGTCGACCAGGTGGGCCGGGGCTTCTACCAGATGATGGACGGCATCGAGGTCGGCCGGGTCAATGTCGCCGCCCGCGCCTGCGGCATCTCCATCCGGGCCTTCGAACTGGCCGTCGGCTACGCCCAGCAGCGCCGGACCTTCGGCCAGCCGCTCGCGAAGCACCAGGCCATCGCCTTCAAGCTGGCCGAGATGGGTACGAAGATCGAGGCCGCGCACGCCCTGATGGTCAACGCTGCCCGGCTCAAGGATGCCGGGCAGCGCAACGACGTCGAGGCCGGGATGGCGAAACTGCTCGCCTCGGAGTACTGCGCCGAGGTCGTCCAGGAGGCGTTCCGCATCCACGGCGGCTACGGCTACTCCAAGGAGTACGAGATCGAGCGGCTGATGCGGGAGGCCCCGTTCCTGCTCATCGGCGAGGGCACCTCGGAGATCCAGAAGACGATCATCTCCCGCGGCCTGCTCCGCCACTACAAGCTCTGAGCGGTAAGGAAGGGCACCTTATTAACGCCTCCGGTAGAGCAGGGGCCCCCTATTAACGCTCGGGGCCGGAGCCGACGGCCTGCGCCGTACGCATCAGCCGGAGCTGACCGATCTCGGCCACGTTCTTCATCAGCTCGGCGTTGACCCAGCCCAGCAGGTGTCGGACGGTGTGCCCGCTCTCCGCCGGCCACGGGAACGTGGCCGCGGCGTCGAGATCGCCGTCGGTCAGGTTGTCGAGCACGGCCAGCCATCGCGTACGCAGGTCGCGCAGCCACGCCACGGTCTCGTCACCCGGCCCGGGCCAGCCGACATCCGCCCGCTGCGGGATCGGGCGGCCACGCAGGTGGTCGATCGCCGCAGTCCACCACCACCCGAGGTGCCAGGTGAGCCACGCGATCGTGGGTACCGGGACCGGGTCGGGTTCGCTGTCCGCCCAGTCCGGCGTCCACCGACCCGCGGCATCCCGGTGCATGGTCCAGTGGTGCCCGGCCGGTGCCCAGCCGAAGTCCGCCGGTTCGAGCTGTTCGAGGTGGTACTCGAACAGCGACCAGGTCAGGTCGAACTGCCACCGGAGGAGGGTCTGGCACGACGTGGGCATCCGCACAGGATGCCGCTGATCGCCGCCCGGGTCGACTGGTATTCAGCTCCGCCGGGTCAGCCCGGCCCTGGCCCGCTCCACGATCAGGCAGCGGTCCTCGACGTAGTCGATCCCGGCCTCCTCGGCGATCTGCCGAGCCTGCGCCGAGACGATGCCGAGCTGCAACCACACCGCCGGGGCACCGATCGCCACCGCCTGCCGCACCACTTCCACGGCGTCGTGGGCCGGCCGGAACACGTCGACCAGGTCGACCGGGTGCGGGATGTCGGCCAGGGACCGGTAGACCGGCTCGCCGAAGAGTTTGTCGGCGGTCGGGTTGACCGGAATGATGCGCCAGCCATGCCGCTGCATCTCCAGCGGTACGCGGTGAGCAGCCTTGAACGGATCGCGGGACGCACCGACGACGGCGATCACGGCGGCGTCGGCGAGGATCTGCTTGGCGGCACGCATCCGACGACTGTAGCCGCGTCGCTGTCCAGGCTGCCCCCGATCGACCCTTTCGACAACGCTCAGCCTCCCCCGCCCCGCCCTGTTCAGAGCAGGCTCAGCTGCTCCGGTGCTGGTGCTGGCTGCGGCGCGGCACGGTGTTCGCCGGCCTCGGCCCGGATCAGCCCGTGACGGCGGGCGGCGATGCGGACCCGGGCGGTCAGCTCCCGTTGGTAGGACTGCGGCGCGTACGCGCCCGCCCGGAACAGCTCCCGGTAGCGCGGAACCAGATGGGGGTGCTCCCGCCCGAGCCATCGCGCGTACCACTCGCGAGCGCCGGGACGCAGGTGTAGCGCAAGCGGCGTCACGCTGGCCGCGCCCGCCGCGGCGATCGCCGCCACGGTGGCCTCGATCGACTCGTCCGAGTCGGAGAGGCCGGGCAGGATCGGCGCCATCAGTACGCCCACCTCGAAGCCGGCGTCGGCGAACCGGCGTACCGCGTCGAGCCGGCGGCGTGGGCTCGGCGTGCCGGGCTCGACCGAGCGCCACAGTCGCTCGTCGACGAACCCGACCGAGAAGGAGACGCCCACCCGAGCGGCCTCGGCCGCCTGCCGCAGCAGCGGCAGGTCACGCAGGATCAGGGTGCCCTTGGTCAGGATGGAGAACGGATTCGCGAAGTCGCGCAGCGCCTCGATGATCGGCGGCATGAGCCGGTAGCGCCCTTCGGCCCGCTGGTAGCAGTCGACGTTCGTGCCCATCGCCACGTGCGCGCCGCGCCAGCGCGGTGCGGCCAGCTCACGGCGCAGCAGCTCACCCGCGTTGACCTTGACGACCACCCGGCTGTCGAAGTCCGCCCCCGCGTCGAAGTCGAGGTAGGTGTGAGTATTTCGGGCAAAGCAGTTGTGGCTCACCACCCCGTCGGCGATGAAGTCACCGGTGCCCGTGGTGATGTCCCACAGCGGAAGGTCCAGGCCGAGAGATTCGATCTCGGTGACCCGCAGCCTGGCCCGGCACTTCACCGCAGCCCCCTCGATCGAACGTTTGCGGGTGATGGCGGGATCGGTCAGGTGGAAAAACCGCAGACGTACCGCGAGGCCACCCGTCACCCTCAGGGTGCGGACCCGGTTGGCCCGCCCGGAACCCTCGAGTATGGCGGAGAGGTCGAAGTGACGTAACGCGTCCGCTGTCTGGGTCAGGATGGCGTCGTCGGCATTGGAGATCCGGAGGATCCCCCGGCTACAACTTCCTTCGGCGTCGAAGATGCCGGCGAGGAAACCTCGGTACCAGTCGTCGTCGGGCTGCGCGGGCCACGCGATGAGCCTCCGGATGGCGTTCAGGTCCGCCTCACTGGAGGAACGGATGGTTTTCATCGCCCGGCGATGTGAACTGGCCGGTGTGAAGCAGGACCGTGTCGTCTCAACTCCGAACGCGCGCAGATAGCGCTGGGTGCGGTGCAGCGCTTCCTCGTCGGCCAGCGTGAGCCGGAACCTGTGCACGACGCCGTACGGGTCGACGTAGGTGCCGAGGTTGCCGTCCCCGCGGATCATGCCGCTGAGATAGCCCTTTCGGTAGGCGTCGTTCTCCTTCGGCCCGGCTGCGAATCGCCCTGTGCCGATCAGGCGGTTGTTCGTGGTCAGGTAGGGGCGCTGGCCATCGCCGTGCATGGCGCCCGTGACGTGCTTCCAGCCCCGTTCGGTCAGGAAGCGGTGATCGCCACTCGCGACAAATGTCGTGCCGTCCTCGAGCGTGAGCCGGTAGGCCGGCTTCATCGTCGACCACTTGGCCAGAACGGTGGTCACCACGTAGCGGCGGTAGGCACCCCGCCGTTCGGTCCCATAGATGCGGTCGCCCACCTCCAGATCGCGTATCGCTCTGATGCCTCCGTCGGCCATCAGGATCGGAGTGTCCCCGGACAGGCAGTACGAACATGCGTGACTGCATCCCCGGTACGGGTTGACGGTCCACTCGAACGGGACGCGGGAGGTGCCGGGGACCTTGTTGAGGATCGACTTGGCGTGCACCTCGTAGAAGGTCATGCCGGCGAAGTCGGGGGTGTCGAAGGTGCGGACGATCGCCTCGGGCAGCGCCAGCGGCAGGGGTGGCGTCGCTGGCGCTGCCCGGGTGGGAACTCCCTCGACCGGGGGAGCGGCGAGGTTCTCCCAGCGCATGACCAGTATCCGAACACACGTTCTAGTCGGGTACAAGTGACTCGCCGGACACCCGAGTGTGGATCGCCTGCTGCGGAGGGAGGATGGAGGCATGTCGACCTTCGTCTACGACGGGGACTGCGCCTTCTGCACCCGCTGCGCGGAGTTCATCGAGCGTCGTATCCCGACCGCCGCCCGGGTGGTGCCCTGGCAGTTCGCCGACCTCGACCAGCTCGGGCTGACCGAGGCGCAGTGCGAGGAGGCGGTGCAGTGGGTCGGCGCCGACGGCAGCCGGGCCGCCGGTCCGGACGCCATCGCCGCGCTGCTCGCCAGCAGTGGCCGGGGGTGGCGGATCGCCGGAGCCGGGCTACGGTTCCCGCCGGTACGCGCCGCCGCCTGGCCGGTCTACCGCCTGGTGGCCCGCAACCGGCACCGGATGCCCGGCGGCACGGCCGCCTGCTCACTGCCCCAGGAGACCCGGAACCGCCTCTACGGCTCCTCCGGCGGCTGACCACCGCCATCCGCCGCGACACCCGGTACGGGGCGAACCGGCCCGCCGACCGGGCGGCCTGCCCCCTCCGGTCAGGACGGTGCCGGGTCCGGCACCGGGGTGTCGTCACCGTCCCGGGTGTCCGCCGGGGTGCGGGCGCCCGCCGGTGGCTCCGGGGCGAGGTCGCTCCGCGCCGCCCTGCGGGCCAGTAGGCGTCGCAGGGCGACCACCGGGCGGACCTTCTCCAGCGGCAGGAAGCTGGTCATGGCGACCAGGTGTGGTGCGAACGAGATGGTGATGGTCGCGATCGTCACCAGGTGGAACGAGTAGAAGAACGCGACCGTGGCGAGCCGCCAGCGCTCGGGCAGCACGAAGACCACTGGGCTGAGCAGTTCGAAGGCGAGGATGCCGAACTGGGCGACGAGCAGCAGGTGAGGGACCTGCGCGATCAGGTCGGCCAGGTCGGTGCCCCGCCGGATGATCGCCTTGGCGAGTACCGAGCCGGTCGCCCAATCCAGGCCGCCGAAGCGGAACTTCGCCCAGGCGGCGAGGAAGTAGGTGCAGATCACCGAGATCTGGGTGACCCGCAGGGCCCAGCCGCCCGCTTCGGTCCTGGTCTGGTCACCGTGTCTTGCCCGGCCGGCGGTGGGTAGCACGGCCAGCGCGACGAGCAGGGCGAACCGGTCGTGGTCGACCTTGCCGTAGCTCATCGCGATGATCATCCACTCGAAGTAGAGCGCGAAGACCGTCCAGCCGAGCAGTCGGTGGGCCCGTCCGGTGGCGGCGAGCAGGGCCAGCGACAGCAGGGCCCAGAAGATCACGCTCACCCACGCCGAGGTGGGGGTGGGCAGCGGCAGGACGCGTCCGATGAAGAGTGGTTGGTAGAGGTTGCCGGGCACGTCGACGCGGTCGCGTACCCAGGGGGTGAAGACGACCAGGTCGGCGGCGACGAAGAGGTAGACCAGCGTGCGGAACGCGGCGACCCGACCGCGTGGCACCGCCTCGGTGAGCCAGCGGGTCATCGGGTGACCTGCCAGCTGACGACGGTTTCGTCGACCCAGCGGCCGGTGGGTCGACGGTCGGTGATGTCATGCCACCGGATCACGATCCGGACCTCGGTCAGTTCCGGTGCGTCGGGATGCCGCCGGCCGTACGCCTCGGCGACCTCGCGTAACCGGCTCGGGTCGGCGACGTACCGGCTCTGCTGGCCTTCGATCTCGGCCCGGCGGATGCCGGTCGCCCGCTCGCCGAGGTCGACGAGGTTGCCGTTGCGGTCGACCCCTTCCACCCGGGTGTCCGGGGCGTCGGCGTCGGCCGGATCGGAGGTGGAGTACATCCGGAACGGGCCGAACGGGAAGTGGTCGTCCGCGCCCCAGACCGTGCCGGCCAGCAGGACTGCGAGGCCGAGGGCCGTCACCGCCACCCGGACCGTGCGGCCACGGCTCGTCAACGCATCCATCGCGTGCTGAAGATACGGCACGGCAGTTCGCCGGAACGTGCCGACTGGCGGGCCGTGTCCTAGCTGTGACGGCCCCGACACCACGACGGCCGGGCCCCGATCGGGCCGGCCGTCGTATGTGGGTCAGTGCTTGTGCTCGGCGAGCTTCTTGCGTACGTCGTCCATGTCGAGCGCCCGGACCTGCTCGATGAGGTTCTCCAGCGCCGACTCCGGCAGCGCGCCGGGCTGAGCGAAGACGATCACCCCGTCGCGGATGGCCATGATCGTCGGGATGGACCGGATGTCGAACTTGGCGGCGAGTTCCTGCTGCGCCTCGGTGTCGACCTTGCCGAAGGTGATGTCCGCGTGCTTGTCGGACGATCGCTCGTAGACCGGAGCGAACCGCTTGCAGGGGCCGCACCAGTCTGCCCAGAAGTCCACCAGCACGATGCCGTTGGCCTCGGTCACCTGGTCGAAGTTAGCCGTGGTCAGCTCGACGGTTGCCATGTGAGTCTCTCCGATCACGCGGAACAGCTATGTCTGGTGGAACTCGGGCGTACCTCATCGCATTCCCGGCGTGCTGCCACCGTAACCCTGGTCGCGGTGCCCCGTGGGGCGTTTGTCCGCATCGACCGTCGTCGGTCTCCCAAGGCGTTCGCATGTCGCACATGCATGTCGCATTTGCGTAACCGCCCGTAATGGGAGCGTTTCCAATGAGATCAACGGCTTGACCCGGTACTACGCAAGAATTTCGGCACTGACTAGCGAGGATTCGACCTGCGGAGATCGCTTAGGGGCCGATGATCGCTTACCCAGAGTGATGTAACAAAAAGGTAAATGTGACCTCGGTCTCTGTGCTGCCGGACGGGCGTACGGCAGAATCTTGAGGCATCAGAGCGTGGGCGGCGGGTGCCGGGGAGGGCCCCGCCGCTCATTGCGTCCGGCCTCGGTTTCACCCACGCCGGGAGCGCACCCGATCGCTCGCCCACCTGCTGAACAGCCGACCCGCCGGCCCTGCGGCGGTGTGACTTTTCGGCCGCCGCCCCGCCCCGCGACACGCCTTAACCTTCGATAAGGCATGCTGTGCCGAACTCCGTCGCCTCCCGTCGAAGGGGACCAGGATGCAGTTCGGCCGCTACTACGAGGAGTTCGAGGTCGGCGCGGTCTACCGGCACTGGCCGGGCAAGACGGTCACCGAGTACGACGACCACCTCTTCTGCCTGCTGACCATGAATCACCATCCGCTGCACATGGATGCGCACTACGCCGAGACGGCGAGCCAGTTCAAGCGCAACGTCGTGGTCGGCAACTACATCTACTCGCTCCTGCTCGGGATGTCGGTGCCGGACGTCAGCGGCAAGGCCATCGCGAACCTGGAGATCGAGTCTCTGCGGCACGTCGCACCCACCTTCCACGGCGACACGATCTACGGCGAGACGACCGTGCTGGACAAGCGGGAGTCCGCCTCCAAGCCGGATCGGGGCGTGGTCGCCGTGGAGACGCGCGGCTACAACCAGGACGGCACCCTGGTGTGTGTCTTCCGGCGCAAGGTGATGGTCCCCAAACGGGAGTACGCGGCGGCAGCCGTCCCGGACGGCGTCGACCCCGAGCGGCCCAGCTTCCCCGAGCCCCGCTGACCCGTACCGGCGGCGCCCGGTTCGCCTGATCGAACGCCGCCCGTACGGTCGCGCGAGGCGCGCCGGGGCGGGTTCCCACCGGAGGGGTTCGGTCCCGGTTCCGGGCGCATATGCTGGCGCCGGAGGTCCCGCCATGAGCGAGCGAATCACCACCGCCACCGCCTATTCCGCCACGGAGTGGGACCTGCTCACGAGCCTGCCCGGGCGGGTGATCGTGGCGGCTGCCCAGCCCGACCCCGGACGCCCGCACCGGAGCGTGGCGGCCGGCCTGGCCGGGTTGGACGCGGTGGCGGCCGGGCGGGCCTTCGACAGCGATCTGGTCCGGGCAGTGGTGGCCGCGATCTACGCCCGGCACGACGGCGCGGCCCCGACCGTGATCCAACTCACCGACCTGGTGGACGTGCTCGCCGCCTGCCGGGCCGTCGTCCGGGTGCTCGATCGCCACGCCGATCCCGCCGACTCGGCGGCCTATCGGCAGTGGGTGCAGTCGGTGGCCGCCCGGGTCTGTCGTACCGCCTCCTCGACCATGCCCGGCGGTGCGCTGGCTCCCGCCGACCGCCGCCTGCTCGACCGGCTCGGCGGCGCGCTCGCGCTGCGCTGACCGCTCGTCGGCCCGGCCGGGACGCCGCCCGTGGGGTCGAGCGGGCGTGGCCGGACCGGTGGCGGGCCACGGAGGCGGTACGGGCGGCGGGGCGTAACCTGCGTGACCGTGACCGGTGAGCAGCTCGAAGTCGGCGTGGGGCCGTGGCCCGGGGAACCGCCGACGGATCCCCGCTACGACCCGGAGCTGCTCGCCACCGGGGACCGGCGCAACGTGGTCGACCGCTACCGCTACTGGCGGCGCGAGGCGATCGTCGCCGACCTGGACCGGCGGCGGCACGACTTCCACGTGGCGATTGAGAACTGGCAGCACGACCTCAACATCGGCACGGTGGTCCGCAACGCCAACGCGTTCCTCGCGGCCGAGGTGCACATCGTGGGTCGGCGGCGCTGGAACCGGCGCGGTGCCATGGTCACCGACCGCTACCAGCACGTACGCCACCACGAGACGATCGACCAGTTGGTCGCCTGGGCGGCGGAGGACAACCTGCCGCTGGTCGGCATCGACAACCTGCCCGGCTGTCGGCCCCTGGAGACCGCGACGTTGCCACGACGGTGCGTCCTGCTGTTCGGGCAGGAGGGGCCAGGGCTGTCCGAGGCCGCCCACGCCGCGTGCGACCAGATCTTCTCCATCGCCCAGTACGGCTCGACCCGCTCGATCAACGCGGGGGTGGCGAGCGGAATCGCCATGCACGCCTGGATCCGGGCTCACGCCGGACCGCCTCCCACCTGACCCACCCTGCCGGTGGTGGGGCCGGGCGGGTGAATGGGGCGGCTCGGCTTGACGCGGGGCGGCCACGGGGTGACGGTGGAGTGGTGACGGTTGCGGTGAGTTGTCCGAGATGTGGTGGGTCGGTCCGATCCCCGGACCTGATGCACGCCGAATCTCGCTGCCCCGACTGCGGGCCGGTCGCTCCGCTGCACGTGCCGGAGCGCATCGGGGCGGAGATCGTGGCCAGCGTGGTCGATCTCATCCAGACCGCCGCCCGTCCGGCGCAGCCGACGGTTCCGCTGTGGTGCCCGTGGCCGCTGCCTCCGGGTTGGACCGCGACCGGCGTGGCGTGGGCGGGCGACGATCGACTCGGCGTGCGGGCCACGGCGGTCGCCTGCGCCGGGCCCGCGCCGCTGGGTGGTGGACCGGCGGATCTCATCTTCGTGGCCGAGGAACCCGGAGTCGGCCTGGGCGCGCGATACGCCGGAGTGTCCGGCCCGGACGCTGGACCGGAGCTGGCCGAGGCGTTGGCCGATCCGGGTCCGGGACATCCCGGCCATGTCGGACGAGCCGGGATCAGAGTGGCCGGTCACCCTACTCCACTGTGGTTGGTGAACTCACTGTCGGATCGAAGCGCGTACGCCGGCGAGGCTCTGGGAATGTGGCTCTATGCGATAGCCTGGCCGGCGAGTGCGGGGCATCTGCTCGCGGAGGACGTGCTACTGCACGACCTGGTCGAGTGGACGCCACCCGAACTCGTGTACGGCGCCCCATCTCCGTACCTGCACGGGAAGGCTTGACAAGTCTCCCGGAATGTCGGAGAACGGACGCAGATATTCACGGTAAGACACCACGCTGATACTCTGGGTGCCGCTGCGGTTATGGGACCCGGCGCCGCGCGAGAGGATGGCCCGCCATGGTCAAGAAGGTCCTCACCTGGGCCGGAATCGCATTCTTGATCTTTTTCGTCGCCTATCGGCCCAATTCCGCGGCGGATGTGTTCAAGTCGCTGGGTGGCGGCATCATGGACATCGCCCAGGGCTTCGGCGACTTCTTCACCTCACTGGTCGCTTAGCCGCCGATGGGAAGCCCCTCCGGCCCACCCTTCGATCCCGACGACCCTGACTGGGCCCGCCGGGAACACGACACGGAGCCGATTCCCCGGATCGACCCCGACGACGGACCGGGCTACGGCTCCGGTGCCCGCCTCTCCGACGGTCCGGCCTTCTCCGACGACGCCGGCTACGGCGACGGCCCGGGGTATGCCGGCGAGGGCCGGGCGTGGGTGCGCGATCCGGAGGCCGGTTATCAGCCGCCGGAGATCTCCGAGGAGGAGCTGGCCGGTCTGCGTGCCGACGCCAGTGGTGCCACCCCTCGCCGGGTGCTGCCGCTGGAGGACGAACCCAGCTCGCTGGTCGCCAGATATCTCTTCCCGACCGAGCGGTATCGGGGCGAGTGGAAGCGGCACTGGATCCACCTCGCCACGCCGATCATCGTCGGCGTCGCCGCCACCTTCGTGCTCGGCTACCTCTCCGGCTTCCTCGCCGGGCAGGACGTCGGTGCACTCACCACCATCGCGGTGCTGCTCTGGTTCGCGGTGATGGGCTGGGTGGCGTGGCGGGTCGCCGACTGGTGGTACGACCGGTTCATCCTGACCAACAAACGGGTCATGGTGGTCAACGGCATCATCACCCGCCGGGTGGCCATGATGCCGCTGGTCCGGGTGACCGACATGAAGTACGAGCAGACCCCGGCGGGGCGGGCGCTCAACTACGGCACCTTCGTGCTGGAGTCCGCTGGCCAGGAGCAGGCGCTCCGCGAGGTCAAGAACCTGCCCAACCCCAACGAGCTCTATCTACGCGTCGTCGAGGAGATGTACGAGCCGCAGGCGGTCGAGGCCCGGTTGGGCAAGGAACAGGACGAGGCCAAGGCCGACGACGGGGCCTGACGGTTTTTGACCGAACATCGGAGGTATTGCGCACCTTTCGTCCTCGACCCGCTGGTCACGCTGTGGCAGGCTGCGGCGGGAACAGGCACGGAGGTGGTGTGTGGCCAGCAGTGATCCGCTGGAGGAGGAGTTCCGCGACTTCGTCGCGGCCCGCTCTGGCGCCCTGCTGCGCACCGCTTACCTGCTCACCGGAGACTGGGGCACCGCGGAGGATCTTGTCCAGACCGCGCTGACCAAGACGTACCTGGCGTGGAAGCGGTTGGGCGGGATCGAGGCGATCGAGCCGTACGCCCGACGTGTCATGGTCAACACCTCGACCAGTTGGTGGCGGCGTCGCTGGCACGGCGAACGTCCGACCGAGGTGCTGCCCGAACACGCCGCCGTCGACGAGATCGAACAGCAGCTGGACCGGGACGTGCTCTGGCGGCACCTGCGGGCGCTGCCCGCCCGGCAGCGTGCGGTGCTGGTGCTGCGTTTCTACGAGGACATGTCGGAGGCGCAGACCGCCGCCCTGCTGGAGATCTCACCCGGCACCGTGAAGAGTCAGACCTCCCGGGCGCTGGCCACGCTGCGTCGACGCATCGGCTCGGAGGGTGCCCTCGGCCTGCGCGCCGACGGCGCGCAGTCACCCGAGCAGCCGCCTGCCGGAAGGCCGGAGCGGTCCAGTGGCGGGCGTCCGCAGCCGGAGGGAGGCGCTCGGCGCGGGAAGGTGACTCGGCAACGGGCGGACCGGACGCCCAGCGGCGGGGTCGTCCCGCCCCGGGAGACCGGCTCCGGCCAGGTGACGGCCGCCCGCGACATGCCCTCTGGGCTCGGCGAGCCGACCCCGGCCATGCCCTCCGGGCTCGGCGAGCCGACCCCGGCCCAGAGCGGCGGGCGGGACGACGCGACGGGATCGGTGGCGCAGCCGGACAGCGCGCTGGTCGGAGAGCGGCGGTGAACCGGAAACCCCCAGCTCATGACAACCAGAGCTGGTCCCCGGATCGTTCAATGGACGTGTCATCCAAGGAGTTGGAGGACGCCCTCAGGGAGATGCTGTCCCAGCGGGCGGACGTGCCGCGTCCGGTGACCGCTGACCCGGCGGGGGTGGCGATCCGACGTGCCAACCGCATCCAACGTCGCCGTACGTTGACCGGCATGGGTCTCGCCGTGGCGACGGTCATGGCGGTCAGCGCGGTCGGCCTGCAACTGCGCGACGATCGACCGCCGACGGGCGGCACGGTGGTGATCAGCGACCCGGACCAACCACTGCTCGTCGAGCGGCCCATCCCGCCGCCCGAGCCGGCCACCACGACTCCGATCGCCGAGGTGGACCTGCTGATCGACGGGTCGATCGCCACCGCACAGGGCCGCCGGGTGCCGCTGCTCGGCACCGGCGAGGTGGAACGGGCGCATCGACTCACCGACGGCCGTGGTTGGCTGGCCGTCGGCGTGCCGACCCTGGCCGGACGCTCACTGTGGGCGGTCGCCGGGGACGGCGCCGCGCAGGCGCTCCTGGCCGGTGCCGACGAGATCGTGCTGGACCCGCAGGGGCGACAGGTCGCCTGGAAACAGGGCACGGTGCTGGCCGCAGCGAAGATCGTCAACGGCGAACTGGACACCGTCGTGCGGGCCGAGGCACCGGCCGAGGCGGTGCCGGTGCGGTTCGTCGGCGATGCCGTGCTGGTCAGGCTCGCGCCCGACCGTCCCGGGCACGTGCTGTGGCCACCGCGACCCGGGACCCTGGATCCGGGCGGTGACCGGGCCAGCACCCACATCTTCGGTGCGCTGCCCGACGGCCGGTTGGTCGCTACGGTCACCCCAGGCACCGGCACCGGCACTTGCCTGACGCTGCTCGACCCGGCCCGGGATCTCGCACCCGCCACGCCGGAGTGCGGGCCGCAGCTGCCCGGCGACGGCCCCGGCGCGGTGTCACCGGACGGGCGCTGGTTGCTGGTCAACGGGCCGTCGGCGGGTGAGGAGTCGGCGCTGCTGGTGGACCTGGCGAAGCTCGACGCCTCCGGGGTGCGACCGGCCGGGCCGGCGATGACCGGCACCGTGGTCTGGAGTACGCCCGACACGGCCCACTACGCCGACGCCGACGGTCGGCTGGTGCGGGTCGCCGTCGACCAGGTGACCGAGGGCCGTCGTGCCGCACCGACCGCTCTGCCCGGCCTCCCGGACGGCGCGTCGCCGGTGGTGGTGAGCGGTGGCTGACCGGGGCACCGGGTGGCAGCGGACGATGTGTACCCGCATCGACCTGCACACGCACTCCACGGCCAGCGACGGCACTCTCGACCCGGCCGAGCTGGTCCGCGCCGCCGCCGCAGCGGGGCTGGACGTCGTCGCGATCACCGACCACGACACCACCGACGGCTGGGAGCCCGCGCTGCGTGCGCTGCCGTCCGGGCTGCGGCTGGTCCGTGGCGCGGAACTCTCCTGCCGTTGGGACGGCGAGCAGCCCCCGGTGTCGCTGCACATGCTGGCGTACCTCTTCGATCCGGAGCATCCGGAACTGGTCGCCGAGCTGACCCGGTTGCGGGCCTCGCGGCTGGCCCGGGGAGAACGGATCGTGGACCTGCTGCGTGCCGACGGCATCGATGTGGACTGGACCCAGATCCTGGCGCTGGCCGGCGACGCGACGGTGGGCCGACCGCACATCGCCCAGGCGCTCATCCGGGCCGGTCTGGTCGCCACCACCACCGAGGCGTTCGGGCCGGACTGGCTGGGGAAGCGGTACCGGCTACCCAAGGACGACATCGACGTGTTCCGCGCCGTACGGCTGATCCGGGCGGCCGGAGGTGTGGCGGTGTTCGCTCACCCCCGGGCCAGCCGTCGCGGTCGGACCGTGCCGGACGAGCTGATCGCCGAGCTGGCCGCAGCGGGCCTGGTCGGCCTGGAGGCCGATCACGAGGATCATTCGCCCGCCGAACGCGCCCACGTGCGTGGCCTCGCCGCCGAGCTGGGCCTGCTGGTGACCGGCTCGTCGGACTTCCACGGCAGTCACAAGACGGTACGGCTGGGTGCCTTCACCACCGGCGTGGAGGCGTACGAGCGGATCGTCGCCGCCTCCTCCGGGGTGACCGAGGTCGCTTCGGGCTGACCTGGCGCTCGACGCCGACGGCCGCGGCTACGGTGACCGGGTGGATCTCAAGCTGTTCGGCGAGGTCTTCGTGACCCTGCTGGTGATCGTCGACCCGCCCGGCATGATGCCGATCTTCCTGGCGTTGACCGGCCCGTTGTCGGCGCGGGAGCGGCACCGAGCCGCCTGGCAGGCCGTCGCGCTGGCGCTCGGGGTCATCGTGATCTTCGCGGTGGCGGGTCAGACGCTGCTCGCCTACCTGCACGTCGACCTGCCGGCGTTGCAGGCGGCCGGTGGGCTGCTGCTGATCCTGGTGGCGCTGGAACTGCTCACCGGCAAGACCGACGACCCGACCAAACAGGCCACCGCCAACATCGCCCTGGTGCCGCTGGGTACCCCGTTGCTGGCCGGGCCCGGCGCGATCGTGGCGACGATGCTCTTCGTCCAGCGGGCCGACAGGCCGACCGACTTCTCCGCCATCGCCGCCGCGATCGTCGCGGTGATGCTCACCGTCTGGATCGTGCTGCGGTTCTCCGGAGGCATCGTGAAGGTCCTGCGTCCGGGTGGGATCGAGGTGCTCACCCGGATCGCCGGTCTGCTGCTGGCGGCGATCGCCGTACAGCTCATCGCGGATGCGATCGCGGCGTTCGTGGCGCAGTACAACGGCGTCGGCTGACCGGCTCGTCCGGTCTGTCGGGGGTGGATGGCAGGATCAGGTCGTGCGACGAACCTCCCCAGCCGGACGACCCGCCGCCGGTGGCCGCCCGCCCCGGCCCCGTGACGCGCAGCCCGAGCAGCTCGGCTTCGATGGAATGCCGGAGCGCCTGTTCGTCTGCACCCCGAGTCGTCTCGGTGCGTACGCCGACTGTCCCCGGCGCTACCGCTACTCCTACGTCGACCGTCCGGCACCGCCGAAGGGCCCGCCCTGGGCGCACAACTCGCTCGGCGCCAGCGTGCACACCGCGTTGAAGAACTGGTTCGCGCTGCCCGCCGACCGGCGTCGCCCGGAGGCGCTGGCCGCCCTGCTCAAGGGCACCTGGGTGCGGGAGGGCTACCGCGACGACGAGCAGGAGCGCGCGGCCTACCGGCGGGCCCTCGGCTGGCTGGAGGCGTACGTGGGCGGGTTGGATCCGGCCGACGAGCCGATCGGGGTGGAACGGGTGGTCGCGGTGAAGACCGGGGTGTTGGCCTTCAACGGCCGCGCCGACCGGATCGACTCCCGGCCCGGTCAGCAAGGGCCCGAGCTGGTCATCGTCGACTACAAGACCGGCCGCAGCGGGCTCGACAGCGACGACGCGCGCGGGTCGCAGGCGCTGGCGCTGTACGCGTACGCGGCCGAGCGGGTGTTCCGGCGGCCGTGCCGCCGGGTCGAGTTGCACCACCTGCCGAGCGGCACCGTGGCGGCGCACGAGCACACCGCCGAGTCGCTGGCGCGGCAGGTGACCCGCGCCGAGGAGACCGCCCGCGACATCATGGCCGCCGAACGCTCGGTCGCCGACGGTGCCGATCCGGACGACGCCTTTCCGACCAACCCCGGCGCGCTCTGCTCCTGGTGCGACTATCGGCGCGACTGCCCGGCCGGTTCCGCGCTGCCGGGCAAGGATCCGTGGGCCGCGGTGGAACGATTCGCCGAGCCGTCCGCGGAGCGGGACTGACCAACCGTCAGCCGGTGGTGGCGGCGGTCGAGGTCAGCCGGGCCGCGCGTTCCTTGGCAGCGCGCTGCATGGGGCCTTCCCGCCAATCGCGCGGCAGGGCGGTGAGGGCGAGCCGCAACGCACGTACCGTCACGTCGGCCGACAGCGCGGTGGTGGGCAGACCCAGCCCGCCGTAGAGCCGCCGCGCCCAGGACGGCAGCAGGGCGAGCGCGGTGCCGGCGATGCCCAGGTACGCCCACCGGGGCGGGCCGAGGTTCAGCCCGATCCGCGCCGGCAGGCTGAGCTTCCACGGCAGGGGCGGGGCGGTCAGGAACAGGGCGGTCTCGGCGGCCTCCCGGGTCATCCGCAACTCGGGTCGGATCCGCCGGTAGTAGTCGGCGACCTCGGCGGCGGTGCCGGGAACGGTCTCCGGGTCCAGCCCGACGAGGGCGGCGGTCCGCCGCTGTTCGGTGTAGTAGCGATCGATCTCGTCGGCGTCCAGCGGTACACCGGCCCGCCGCGCCGTGTCGAGGAACGACTCCACCTCGGTGACGTGGACCCAGCGAAGCAGGGCCGGCTCGTCGATCCGGAATCGGGTGCCGGTCTCCGGATCGACAGCGGTCATCCGGGCGTGCAATCGGCGTAGCCGCTCTCCGGCCCGCTCCGCCTCGGCGGTGGTGCCGTAGACGGTGGTCCCCACGTACTCGGCGGTGCGGATCAGGCGCCCCCAGGCGTCCTGACGGTAGTTGCTGTTCTGCGCCACACCGGCCATGGCCCGGGGGTGCAACGCCTGCAGGTAGAGCGACCGCAGCCCGGCGACGAACAGGATCGGTTCCTGGTGCAGCTTCCAGGTGACCGAACCGGGACCGAACAGGCCGACGTCGACGGTATCCACCCGTCAAGGGTGCCACGCCGGCTCAGTGAACCGGCCCGCTGCGGTCTGCGTGTGGAGCAGCAGGGCGTTGGGCGATCAAACTTTGGCCCGTACGCTGACATTCACGATCACCTTCGGAGGTGCCGATGTTCGAGAAGGCGCTGGGCCTGCCCCTACACGTGCTGGTCGTCCACGCGGTCGTCGTCCTCGTGCCGCTGCTGGTGCTGCTCGCTGTCGCGTACATCGTGCTGCCCCGGTTCCGGGCCCGGCTGGACTGGGCGGTGGCGGCGCTGGCGGTGGTCACCCCGATCACCGCGTGGGTCGCGGCGAGGTCCGGTGAGGCGCTGGAGGCCCGGCAGATCGAGCGGGGCTTCTCCGGCGAGATTCTCGACAAGATCACCGATCATGCGGCGCACGGCGAGATGCTGTCCCGCATCACGCTGGCGCTCGGCCTGGTGGTCATCCTGTTGCTGGTCGCCAACAGCGGTCACTCCCGGGTGCCGAAGCTGCCCGGCTGGGTGCCCGTGGTGCTCTCCGTCGCGGCGGTGGGGTTGGGCGTGGCTGCCCTCGTCTACGTCTGGCTCACCGGGCACTCCGGTGCCGAGATGGTGTGGGGCAACACCTTCGAATAGACCGACCGCCGGGTCGACCGTTCAGAACAGCAGCCGGGTGCAGAGCAGACAGGTCAGCACCACCAGGACGGCACCGGCGATCGCACCGACGGTCCAGGTGACCCGCTGCGCCCGTTGTTCCTGCGCGTCCAGGTCGATCATGTCCTGGGCCGGTAACTGGCGCGGTGGTGCCGGTCGCAGGTGCACCGGGGGCCGCCAGCCCGGTGGCGGTGCGGTGGTGGGTGGCGGGCCGGTATACCCGCCGTCGGGTGCGGACCGACCCGGGGACGTGGGCTGACTGACGTCGGCCGGGGTGCCCTGCACCGACGGGTCGGCGGGCGACCCGCTGGCGGACTCGGGCCGCCGCCACGGATCGTCTGGGTCCAGGCCGGGTCGGGGGGTCGTCACGCCGTCCGACGCTACCAACCACCCCGTCGCCACGCTGTCAGGCCGCGCCCGAACCGGTCATGGTCAGGTGCGGCCCCGGGACGTCGCTCGGACTCCGAGGGCTGACGGCTGCGTTAGTCTTGCCGCTCGTGAGCGAACCGCATGGCCCGAGGGATGACGATCGCACGGTCGAGCTGACCGACGACTTCGTGGTGCTGCCGGAGCAGACCGCCGACGACACCGACCACGGCTGGGGTGAGCGGGCCGGCGGCAACGACGACTGGTTGCTCGGCGAGCGCCCGCCACATTGGGAGTGAGCACCCGCCGAGCGATCCTGAGCCGGTCGGAGAGCGACCTCGCTGCGACGATCAGGTCAGGAGGAGCTGGCCGTGGCCGACGCCTTGCTCGTGCCGCCGGAGGACCCTCCCGACGAGCCCCCGGACGACCCGCTGCCGGAACCGGACGAGGCGGAGGCGGACGAGGTGGAGCTGGTCGACGACGAGTTCGACCCGGTCGAGCTTGAGGTCGAGGATTCCGACTTGCCGTTCGAACCGCTGGCCACGGTGTCCGAGCCGGAGGAGCGGGAGTCGGTGCGGTAGAAGCCCGAGCCCTTGAAGACGATGCCGACCGAGTTGAACAGCTTGCGCAGTCGTCCCTCGCACGCCGGGCAGTCGGTCAGCGGCTCGTCAGAGAAGGACTGCACCGCCTCGAGCTGATGACCGCACGCGGTGCAGGCGTACTGGTACGTGGGCACGTTCTCCTCCGGATCTGACACGGCCGATTGGCACTCGACGTATTCGAGTGCCAATGGTGCGTCATCGCCCCCCGGTTCGTCCAGCGGAAGTGTGTGGCACGACACCCGAGATGGCCGTCAGCCCGTGCTCCGGGGTGACCACCGCACGCACCGGCCGGTCGTGCGGCTCGGCGGGCAACTCCTCCAGCAGCTCGCCGTCGTGCAGCGGCACCACCGTGAGCGCGGTCGCCGTCACCCGTGCCAGGGCCCGATCGTACGAACCGCCGCCGCGTCCCAGGCGGATGCCCCGGCGGTCCACCGCCAGCGCCGGCACCACCACCAGCTCGGCGGTGGCCACTGCGGTCACCCCCAGCCGGGGCCCGACCGGCTCGCGGATGCCGCGTCCGGCGGCGACCATCGCCTGCGGCCCGTCCCACGCGGCCCAGTCCAGGTCGAGATCATCGCGGAGCACCGGCAGCAGTAGGTCCGCACCGGGGGGCAGCGCGGCGGCGAGCACCGCCGGCAGGTCCGGGCCACCCGGTTCCCCGCCGACCGGGACGTACGCGGCCAGCCGCCCCGGCCGCAGCCGGCGGACCAGGGAGGACAGCTCGGCCTGGACCCGCGCTGCGGCGGTGGCGCGCTCGGCCTCGGTGCGGGCGCGGCGGTTCGCGAGCAGCCTGATCCGAGCGGTCTGCTTCGCGTCATGCGTCACTTCCGCTCCTTCCGCAAATTCCGGCACGCAACACTCCTCACGCAACGTTTGTCTAGCCGTCGCTCTGTGTCAGCATCGCAAGCGACGGTCGCGCAACTTCCGGGGGGAAGGGGAAGCGTTGACGCTACGCGGGCGGTTGACCGCAGCCTTCCTGGCGGTGGCGTTCGGCCCGGTCCTGCTCGGTGCCGTCTTCGTCGCCTCCACCGTAGCGGCGGTCGACCGCAGCCGCGCCACCGAGCGGTTGGCGGTGGCCGCCACCGCCGTGCGTACCTCGGTCGACGCGCTCTGCCAGCAACTGCGGGCCGCCGCCGACGCGGTCGCCGTCACCGCCGACCACGCCGGAACCGCCGCGCAGGTGGTCAGCCGGGGCCTGGCCACCGCGGTGCTCGTCACCGACGCGACCGGTCGGGTCAGTTACACCACCCCGAACCCACCCCCGCCGCCCTGGCGGGACTGCGCGACGCCGGAGCCACCCGGCGCGTCGGTCAGCGCCCTGGTGGTGCGGGTGCAGTTGCGCGACGCGGCCGGCTCGGCGCTGGGTACCGTCGCCGCCGCTCAGCCGGTCGACCCCGCCTTCGTCGCGCGACTCGCCGCGGTGACCGGGGTCGCGGTGACCCTGCTCGACGGGGCGATGCCCGTCCAGGTGGCCCACACCACCGAATCCGGCAACGGTCGGGACGCGGTGCTGGCTGCCGCCGCGTCACTGCGCGACGAGCGCGTCACCGGCACCATCGACGGGCGGTACGTGCGCCGAGCCGGCCCCGCTGCCGGGCAGCCGCTGCCGCTGGTGCTCTCCGTACCCAGCGACCAGCCACCCGGCCTGCACGCGGTGCTGGTCGGCGTGGTGCTGCTGGCCGCCCTGTTGGGCGTGGCCGTGGCCTGGCGACTGGCCCGGGTGACCACCCGGCCACTGGTGGAACTGGCCGTCGCGGCCGATCGCGTCGCCACCGGCGACCTCACCGTCCGGGTACCGGTACGCAGCGGCGACGAGATCGGTCGGTTGGCTGTCGCCTTCAACCGGATGACCCGCGAGACCGGCGGCTACCTGGCGGCGTTGACCAGCAGCCGGGACCAGTTGCGCGGCCACCTCGCGGTGCTCGGCGACACGCTGGCCAGCACCCACGACCTGCCCCGGATCCTGCGGCTGATCCTGCACAGCGCGCTCGCCGCGACCGGGGCGCGGGCGGGGGCCGTGCTCCTCACCGAGCAGGGTGAGCAGCTCGTCGCCCGGTGCAGCGAAGGGCTTGACGACCGGTGGCCCGGCACCGCGCCACTGCGGGTGCCGCTGGGCTGTGGGGTGGTCGGCGCGGTCGCGGCGACCGGCCAGCCGCGCCGGGGCCGGGCGGAACCGACGGGCTCCTCCTCGGACGAGCCACCCTGCCGGACGTACATCGCGGTGCCCTTCGCCGCCCCCGACGTCGCCGGAGCCGACGCGCCGGGCGCGACCCCGGCGGCCGGCCGCCCGGCGGAGGTGGTGCTCGGCGTGCTGGCCCTCTACGACCGCCTCGGCGGGGAGGAGTTCGACGACGACGACCTGGCCACCCTGCGCACCTTCGCCCGGCACGCGGCGGTCGCCGTGCACAACGTGCGGGTGCACGAGGAAGCGCAGCGGCTGTCGCTGACCGACCCGCTGACCGGGCTGTGGAACTACCGGTACCTCCGCGAGTCGCTGCGCCGGGAGGTGGAACGGGCCAGCCGGTTCGGCCGGATGGTCAGCGTCCTCGCCCTCGACCTGGACCGCTTCAAGACGGTCAACGACACGTACGGGCACGCGGCCGGGGACACCGTGCTGGCCGAGTTCGCCCGGCGGATACGCGGCGAGATCCGGGAGGTGGATCTGGCCTTCCGTCGCGGCGGGGAGGAGTTCGTGGTGCTGCTGCCGGAAACCGACGCCCGAGGCGCGGCCACCGTCGCCGAGCGGCTCGGCTCGGCCGTGCGGGACACCCCGGTGACGGTGGTGGGGCACGCCGGTGCCCGGGAGCCGATCCAGGTGACCGTCTCCATCGGCATCGCCGTCTTTCCCGACCACGCCGACACCGGACCGCAGGTGTTGGCGGCGGCCGACGAGGCGCTCTACGCCGCGAAAGCCGCGACCCGGGACACCTGGCGGTTGGCGATGCCTCGGGAGTCGTCACCGACCCGGGAGGTGCCGGTGTCGGTGGTGGCCCATAGCCCCGCCGACGGGCTGCCTCGGGCCGGCCTCGACGTACCGGCCGGTCCCGACACGCCGGACACCGGCGACCTGCCGGCCGGCTCCGACGCCGTCCAGCACAGCGGCGACCCGACTGCCGTGGCGGGTACCACCGGCACCGGCAGAACCGGTCCGACGGGCGGCGCGTCTTCTGGTCCTCACCCGCCGAGACATGCCGATGGCCGATAGTCTCGCGACATGTCGGAGCACTCAGCGAACCCCTCAGCGGCCGCAGTCACCGGCCGTCCCCGTGCCGTCAAAGCCGTCATCCCGGCAGCCGGCCTGGCCACCAGGTTCCTGCCTGCCACCAAGGCCGTCCCCAAGGAACTGCTGCCGGTCGTCGATCGGCCGGTGTTGCAGTACATCGTCGAGGAAGCCGCACAGGCCGGCATCAACGACGTGCTGCTGATCACCGGCCGGGGCAAGACATCGATGGTGGACCACTTCGACCGTCGCCCCGACCTGGAGGAACGACTCGCGGAGAAGCCCGACCTGCTCGCCGCCGTCAAGCGGACCGAGGAACTGGCGTCCATCTACACCTGCCGCCAGCCGGAGCAACTGGGTCTCGGGCACGCCGTCGGGTACGCCGAGTCCCACGTGGGCGACGAGCCCTTCGCGGTGCTGCTCGGCGACGAGTTCGTCAAACCCAGCGAGCCGCTGCTGCCGGCCATGCTGGAACTCCAGGCGCGTACGGGTGGGGTGGTGCTCGCCTTCTTCGAGGTCGACCCGGCGGAGACGAAGCGGTACGGGATCGCCTCCGTCGAGCCGGCCGAGTCCGAGCTGGCCGACATCGGCGAGGTCGTGAAGGTGACAGGCATGGTGGAGAAGCCGCAACCGGAGGAGGCGCCGAGCAACCTCGCCGTGCTCGGCCGGTACGTCCTGCCCGGCAAGATCTTCGACGCCATCCGCCGGACGAAGCCCGGCAGCGGCGGCGAGATCCAGTTGACCGACGCGATGGAGATCCTGCGTACCGAGGGCACACCGGTGCACGCGATCGTCTACCGAGGCACCCGCTACGACACCGGGATGCCGCTGGGCTACCTCCAGACCGTGGTCCAGATCGCCGCCGACCGTGAGGATCTGGGCAGCGAGTTCCGCAAGTGGCTGGTCGAGTTCGTCAACTCCGACGCGTCGGGCGGTCCGAATACATGACCACGACGGCCGACGCCGAGGCGGCCGAAAACGGGTTGACGCCGCTCGCCGACTACCTGGGCAGCGTGCTGCGCAGGTTGCGCGCGCTGCCTCCGCTCGACCTCGACCTCACCCAGGCGTACGGCAACGTCCTCGCCGAGGACGTGGTCGCCCCGCACTCGTTCCCGGCCTTCGACCAGGCGGCCGTGGACGGGTACGCGGCGCGCTGGGAGGACATCGCGGGTGGGGGCCGGGGCGCGGGGTACGTCCCGGCCCAGTCCAGTCGGCCAGGCGGACGCACCGTACGACTCAACGTCGTCGGTGACCTCGGTGCGGCGAGCTGGCGGCCGGTCCGCCTCACCCCGGGCTCGTGTTTCTCGGTGGCGGCTGGCGCGCCACTGCCGATCGGCGCGGACGTGGTCGTCCCGGTCGAGTGGACCGATCAGGGCATGGCGGCAGTGGAGATCTTCCGGGTCCCGAAGCGGGGGTACGGGGTCCGCCGGACGGGGGAGGAGGTGGCGGCCGGTGCGCTGCTCGCCCGCTCCGGCACCTACGTCTCGCCCGCGCTGGTGGCGGTGCTCGCCGCCACCGGCATCGGGCACGTGGTGGTGCGCCCGAGCCCCCGGGTGGTGATCGTGGCCACCGGAGACGAACTGGTCGACGTGGGTCGGGGCAGCCAACCGGGCCAGGTCGTGGACGCCAACTCGCACGCCCTGACGGCCGCGGCGGCGGAGGCGGGAGCGTTGGCGTACCGGGTGGGTATCTGTGACGACGACCCTGAGGGGCTGCGCGGGCTGCTGGAGGACCAGACCCTGCGCGCCGACCTGATCATCACTACCGGCGGCACCGGCACCGGGCCGGGCGACATGGTCCGCCGGATCCTGTCGCGTCGGGAGGGCAACCGCGCCGGCCCGGTCACCTTCACCGACGTGGCGCTCTATCCGGGTACCGCCCTCGGCTTCGGCACCGTCGGCGCCGAGGAGGTGCCGGTGGTCTGCCTGCCCGGCGACCCGGGGGCCGCGATGATCGGCTTCGAGGTGCTGGCCCGGCCGGCGATCAACCTGCTGGCCGGCGCGGAGCCGGTGTTCCGTCCCAGCGTACGGGCGCACCTGCTGGAAACCGTCTCCTCGCCGGCCGGACTGCGCGAGTTCCGGCCCGCGCACGTCGCCGAGCGGCGGGGCGGGGGTTACACTGTCCAACCGCTCAACGGCGGTCCGTTCACGCTTTCCGGCCTGGCAGAGGCGAACGGTCTTCTCGTCCTCGGCGAGCGGGTGACCGCTGCCGCCGCCGGCTCCACCGTCGACGTGTTGCTGCTGGACCGCCGCCGGTAACCGGCGACGCTCGGGAGTGGAGGTTCGGTGTTCCGACGAGCGCCTGGCTGGCCGGCGATGCTCTCCGACGGCCCGGTGCTGCTGCGTCCGTACCGGCGGTCGGACGCGACGGCCTGGTCGCAGGTGCGCCGAGCCAACCGGGAGTGGCTGGCCCCCTGGGAATCGTCGGCACCCGGTGACTGGGACGACCTGAACTCCCCGGCCACCTTCCGGTGGGTCTATCGCGACCAGCGACGCTCCGGGCGTACCGGTGAGGGGATGCCGTTCGCGGTCTGCCTGTACGAGGACGGGGAAGAACGGCTGGTCGGCCACATCAACGTGGGCAACATCGTGCGGCGGGCCTTCTGCTCCGGCTACGTCGGCTACTGGGTGGACCGGCGGGTCGCCGGCCGGGGTGTCATCCCGACCGCGTTGGCCCTGGTGGTCGACCACGCCTTCGGCCCGGGCGGGCTGCACCGGATCGAGGTGAACATCCGCCCCGAGAACGTGCCGTCCCGCCGGGTGGTGGAGAAGCTGGGCTTCCGCGAGGAGGCGTACCACGCGCGCTACATGCACATCGACGGTGCCTGGCGCGACCACATCGGCTACGCGATGACCAGCGAGGAGATCGCGGCCGAGGGCGGCCTGCTGGCCCGCTGGCACCGGCTGCGCGCCCGTACCCCGTGAGTCGTCCCACGTGCGGGATCGGCGCGGCGCGGCGGTTCCGGCGATGGTGACCCGTAACCTCAGGTAACTGCAAGCTGCGGCAGGCGCTGCCCGCCCCGCATGATTCACGTCGCCGACGCCGATCGGTGGAAGATCCTGCGGCGGTCGGCGTCTGCTCCGAATCTCTGGTGACGGGAGGGGTGAGGGTGCCGACCTCGGTGCTCCTCGCCGTCCTCGCCGCCGCCGGGCTGCTCGCCCTCGCTCCGGCGCTGGTTCGCCGGTACGACGCCGCCGAGCGGCTGGTGGCGGAGCGGGCGCAGTCGACGGCGCGGGTGCTCCAGCGCCGCCGACGCCGTCGCACTGTCCCCGGTCGGCGACCGATCAACCCCTCCCGTGCCCTGGTGATCACCCTCAGTGAGAGCCCTAGCTCCGGTGGCCTCGCCGCTCCGGTCTCCGGACCGCCCGCCCTGCGCCGCGCGGTTCCTCCTCAGCCCCGTCGCTCAGCTGACGACGGCCAATCATCCACGCGTCCCGCTGACGGAACCACTCGGGGCGCGGCCGGTGATCGCGCTGTTCCGCGCCGCTCCGGTCGGCCGAGCCGGTTACGTGCCGTACCGGCAGGAGGGGGTCGACCCCGACGTCGGCCCGACCGGCGGCACCACCACACCCCCGCCATCTACCGCCGCCGCCGGGTGCTCGCCGCGCTGGTGCTGCTCAACGCCGTCGAGCTGGTCGGTGTGCTGGTCGTCGGCCCAGGATTCTGGATCAGTTTCGCGGTCACCGCCACCCTGCTGATCGTGTACGTCGTACACCTGCGTGCCCGTGCGGTCGCCGACCGCCGCCGACGCCGGGCCCGGGCCCGCGAGGCCGCCTGGCTGGCGGCTCGTCAGGCCGAGGTACGCCGGGAACAGGCCCGCCGGGCCGCCGCCCGCCGGGAGGCGCAGCGCCGCCTGGCCGCCCAGCGAGAATCCGTCCGGCGCAACGCGATGGGCCTGGACCGCCCGGCCGACCTGCCGCAGGCCGCCAACGGCGGCTCGGTGTCCTACCGCCGGGCCGGTGGCCTACGCGGTCGCCCCTACGAAACCGGCCCCGGCTCCCACTCCGCCTAATCCCCGCCCCCTCGGCGCGCGCCGCGCGCCGAGGCGTGGGGAGGCGTGGGAAGGCGCGGGGAGGCGACAACTTCGGGGAAACTGCTGCCTCAGGCCGAGCTTGAGGCAGCAGTTTCCGGGAAACTGCGCGGATCTTGTGGAGCCGGGGTGGCGGGGTGGTTCGCGGCGGGAGCGCTCGACCTGTTAGCCTTGTC
>NZ_JBNCLE010000023.1:0-72225 GCF_049844495.1 Micromonospora sp. DT48 | reverse complement strand
CGCGAAACCCAACCCCAAACCGAGAAGATCAACTGCCCAGATCACGGCCTTGATCAACAGCTAGCGAAAGACCGAGGTTAGCTTCGCGTGTTGGGCGAGTTCTTTGCCGCGATCCCAAGTGAGCGTGCGACGCAACTGCTCGGGCAGAGCGGTGATCGTCGCGGCGATCGCTTCGCGGACGGCTTCGGCACCGTGCCCGGCCAGGGCCGGGCCGTTCTTCGACCGCGCTTCGACGCCCCAACCGTCCATGCGGGGCAGGTGCAGCAGCATGGTGAAGCGGGTGGTTCGTTCCACGAGGGTGCCGATCGCGGACCTGTCCAGCCCGATGATCAAGTCACCTTCCCAGTGCCCCGGCACGGCCCGGTCGTCGACCTCGGCCGGCCGCTGGCTGATCATCACTTCCGGGGTGACCATGCCGTCGCGGCGTTGCCGGGCCCGGGCGCGCGGCACCCGCAGTGCCCGGCCGGTGCGCAGACACGCGACCAGTTCACGCTTCAGCGCGCCTCGGCCCTGGATGAACAGCGATGGGTAGATCGCCTCATGCGAGATGCGCATGGACTCATCATCCGGGAAGTCGAGCTTCAACCGGTTGCTGATCTGTTCCGGGCTCCAGGCGGTGACCCAACGGCGGTCTTCCCGGCGGGGCTTGTTTCGTCCCTTCCAGGCCCGAGCCGTCGGCCCGGCCACGAGCTCGCCGCCGGCCCGGCGCACCGCCCCGGACAGTCGGTCCTGCACGTACTCGCGCAGCCGAGGATTGGACACCAGCTTGGCGGTCTTCGGACGCTTGGCCGCCTGCTGCGCCTTCCACTGCGCCACCGTGGCCCGATACTCCTGCTTACCGGCCCGGGTCGCCGCGTTGCGCCGCAACTCACGCGAGATCGTCCCCGCATCGCGTCCGATCCTGCGGCCGATTTCCCGCACGCCCGTGCCCTGCGCCCGCAGCAGCGCGATCTCCTCGCGTTCGGCGAAGGACAGATAGCGGCCCGAAGGCTCGTCCAGGCTGATCGGCGGCATGCCGCCAGCGTGACGAAACCACCGCGCCCCAACCGGCCACGACACGCCAACGGCAAGCGCGGCCTCGACCGTCGTGACCCCCGTCGCGATCAGCCGCCAGAACTGTCGCTGCACAGCGCGCGAAGGCTCAGGCCGACCCGGCGACCGCATCGGCGCCCGCAGCGCCCGGTCCGCGGCCCACTGCCTCCGCGCCCCTTCCGGCACCTGCTCCAGCTTCATGTTCCTGCCCATGCACACCTCCGCGATCAAGGTGTTGCGACGACCGGTTGAAACCGCCTTGGGCTCCGTGGTCCGTGTGCATGATCGCCCCGTGCAGGCTGCCCCGGGTGCGCTGGGCGGCGTGGAGGGCGTCGATGACCAGGTCGGTGCGCATGTGGTCGGCGATCGCCCAGCCGGCGAGACGGCGGGAGTGCAGGTCGATGACGGTGGCCAGGTAGAGGAACCCGCGCTCACCGACCGGTAGGTAGGTGATGTCGCCGACGTAGCGCTGGTTCGGCTGCCCGGCGGTGAAGTCCCGGCCGATCAGGTCCGGGGCCTTCGCCGCGGCCGGGTCCGGCACCGTCGTGCGCACCCTGCGGCGTAGCCGCAGGCCCTGCACGCCGAAGCGGCGCATCACCCGCGCGACCCGCTTCCGGTTGATCCGCAGCCCGGCATCGTGCAGTTCAGCGGTGATCCTCGGCGCCCCGTAGGTGCCGTCGTGAGCCGTGTGCACCGCCCGGATCCGGCCCGCGAGAGCCGCGTCCGCAGCGTCGCGGGCGGCCCGCGCCGCAGCGGCCGACCGCCAGTAGTAGTAGCTCGAGCGGGACACCCCGATGATCTGACACAACCGCTTCACGCCGTAGCGTGCCTGGTGGTCGGCGACGAACTGGAAGCGGTTCACCAGCGCGTCTCCCCGGCGAAATACCGGGCCGCCTTCCGCAGAATGTCCCGCTCTTCCTCCAACTCCCGGACCCGCCGGCGCAACACGGCGTTCTCATCCTCGACCGAGCCGCCCGCCTGCGGCCTCGCCGCCGACGCGGCCGACCCAGCAGCGCCCCGACGCTGATCATCGGCGCGGACCCAACTCCGCAGCGTCTCCCGGTTGACCCCGAGATCGTCAGCGATCTGCGCGATCGTCGCCCCCGGCCGAGACCGGTACAACGCGACCGCGTCGGCCTTGAACTCAGCGGGGTAGTGCTTCATCACCATCTGTCATGAACTCCTGATCTCCCCGGACCATCACGATCCAAGGCTCAAGTGTCCAGGACCAGGGGGCAACTCCCGACTGCCCTGGGCGCAGGTCCCGGTCGGGCACCAACACCGCGACACCGGACACGGCCGCCGCGAGACCCGCACCGTCAAGGCGTTGACCGTGCAGACTCCCGGCGGTATCGGCTTCCCCCACGCCCAGCAGGCCGTCCGGATCACCCGGACCCGCACGGTTGCCGGCAAGCGCACACGAGAGACGGTCTACCTGGTGGCGTCACTGCCCGCCGCCGACGCCCAACCTGCTGACCTGCAGGAATGGGCCCGCCTGGAATGGCATATCGAGAACCGGCTGCACTGGGTCCGCGATGTGACCTTCCACGAGGACACCCACCGGCAACGGACCAGCCGTCACAGCGGTCCTCCGCAACACCGCGATCGGATTCCACCGCGGCAACGGAGAGACCAACATCGCCAGAGCCACCCGCCGCGCCAACCGCCGCCCCCACGACCTCATCACCACCGTGACCAGCAGCTACCCAACTACGCAATGACCCTGCGGGTAAGGCAGCACAGGCGAGGCTCCCGTGTCGGGGCATCGGGTTTCGGTCGATCTGCTGTCTTACCTGGAGCCTCGCCCTCATCGACACCCGGCTACACACCATTTCGGACCTGCAGGATCAGGTTGGAAAAGTCTCACGGGTGCGGCATCGAGTTGGCGAACAGATTATCGATGTCGAAGCACAGTTTCGAAACGCCCCTTCTCCGTGGTGTGTTCCGGGGAGGCCGCGTCGAGATCCTGCGCGTCGAAGTCGCATTCCCACGGCAGTGACACGTGTTCCAGGCCAACTGCGGTGACCCGCTCACCAAATCGACTGCCGGTGAGTATCTGTACGCGATGGCCGCAGCGGCGGAGTTCGGTTGCGACGGGCAAGTGCTGCCAGGTGCCCGATGATCGGCGAGCCGGAAGCCCTGGTAGAAGTGCAGGTGAGCGCACTGCCAATCGGTGAGACTGCGGGATTAGCGATACGAGCATGCTGAATTGCCTCGTTCCGGTGCCAGTGACGATCATCTGTGCGGGTGTGCTCTTCATGCCTTTTTCGTGTGATCTACATGAACGTGTATGCAGATCTAACCTGTTGCCTCGCTGGCGGCTGCTGGTAGCGTCGAGAACTGTTCCGCCGAAAACCGACAAGTTATGGCGATGGGTCCGCGCCGATCTGCTCGGCTCGCGGTTTGTTTCTGGAGACGGACTGTGTCGCGTCGATATGTAACTGCGGATATGCCCCGGGAAGAAGTGGCGAGGACATCGTTTTCATCCCCGCCTGCTGTTCCAGCCGGACCGTGCCGGGAATCGCCGCACGCTGCGTGCCGCGGCTGCGGACCGGCCGAGATCGACAGGCGCTTGAGTCGACTGCCGCCGGGTGCCCGACCTCGGCGGGACCGGCTGCGTCGCGGCCGGTCTGTGTGTCCCCGACCTCGCGCCAACGGGCCGCCCGCCCACCGGGCCGAGTCGAGACGCGGCCGCGCGCCCACCACACCTGCGGCTCGTCGGCGCGGTCCCAGCCGGCGCGGGCCAGTACCGCCGGAGTCCAGAGTCGTCACAGGAAGAGGATGAGATGTCGAATTTCGAGAGTCTGTCCCGGCTGGACCTCTCCTACCCGGAGGATGCCCAACGCATCCGTACCCGGGCGGACGTAGAGCTCTATTACGAGGTCCGCGGCGAGGGTACCCCGATCACGCTGCTGAACCACTTCCTGATGAGCGCCCCGCTGTGGCGGGTGTTCACCGAGGATCTGGCGCGTAGCTATCGCCTGATCAGCTACGACCTGTGCAACCACGGTGCCTCCTCGCACGTGGCCGAGGAACCGACCTGGGCCGAGCACGTCGACGACCTGGTCGCGTTGCTCGACGCCCTCGAAATCGAGTCGACGTACCTGATCGCGGCGTCGGCCTCCACCGTGCTGGCCCGGGACATGGCGCTGACGCACCCGGACCGGGTCAAGGGCATGGTGCTGGCCGGTCCGGTCTACGGACCCAAGGGCATGCGGCGCCAGCGGCAGTTGCAGCGGGCCTGGCTGCGGACCATCGAGAGCCACGGCATCGTGGGCTTCTACGAGCACCTCTACCCGGAGCTGTTCAGCGCCGAGATGAACGAGGCGCTCGGCACCCCCGGCTTCCTCGGCCTGCGCGAGGCCTTCACCGCGGTCACCACCCTCGAGGACCTGGTCAACGGGCTGAACCGGTCACTCGTCGACGACCACAAGCCGGAGCAGGCGGCGGCCGTCCAGGCGCCGACGCTGATCGTGGTCGGCGACGACGATCTGCTGCTGAGCCCGACCGGTGCCCGGGAACTGGCCGAGCAGTTCCCCAACGGCAGCTACGAGATCATGCCGCGCGCCGGTCACCAGCCCTTCCTCGACGACGCCCCGGGATTCCAGGCGATCGTCCGCAAGTTCGTCGACGAGGTGCAGTCGCGCGCCTGAGGTGACAACCACTCATTGATGAGGAGGAACCGTGGCGGATCCTGGAGACATCGCGGTGATCGGCATGGCCTGCCGGTTCCCCGGTGGTATCGATTCCCCGGAAAGTCTGTGGAACCTGATCGCGAACGGCGGCGACGTGATCACCGAGATTCCCGCGGACCGATGGGACGCGGATGAGCACTATGACGCCGAGCAGGGGGTGCCGGGCCGTTCGGTGTCGCGCTGGGGCGGCTTCCTGACCGACGCCGGAGGCTTCGACGCGAAGTTCTTCAAGATCGCCGAGCGGGAGGCGCTCGCCACCGACCCGCAGCACCGGGTCCTGCTGGAGACCGCCTGGGAGGCGGTCGAACGATCCGGAACACCGCCGTCCGCGCTCGCCGGCACCCGCACCGGCGTCTTCGTCGGCATCGCCCACGGCGACTACTCGGTGGTCACCCACGGGGTACGGAAGATCCACCCGTACTGGTTCACCGGCACCGCCTTCAGCATGGCCTCCGGGCGGATCTCGTTCGCGTTGGACCTGGCCGGTCCGTCGCTGAGCGTCGACACGGCCTGCTCCTCGGGCCTGACCTCGGTGCACCAGGCGTGCATGAGCATCCGCTCCGGCGAGAGCGACATGGCCCTGGCCGGTGGTGTCATGCTGATGCTGATCCCGGAGCCCGCAGCCGGCGCGTCCGGGCTCGGCATGCTGTCCCGCAGCGGCAGGTGTCGGCCCTTCGACAGGTCCGCCGACGGCTTCGTCCGGGCGGAGGGCTGCGGCATGGTGTTCCTGAAGCGGGCGACCGACGCGTTGGCCGACGGCGACCACATCCTGGCGGTGATCAAGGGCATCGCGACGAACCAGGACGGTCGCACCGACACCATCACCATGCCGTCGCAGGCCGCGCAGGCCGCAGTGCACCGGGCCGCGCTGGCCGACGCCGGGATCACCCCGGAGCAGGTCGGGATGGTGCAGGCGCACGGCACGGGCACGCCCGTCGGTGACCCGATCGAGTTCCGCGCCCTGGCCGAGGTCTACGGCCAGGGCGCCAGCCCCTGCGCGGTGACCTCCGTCAAGTCGAATCTCGGTCACACCGAGTCGGCCGCCGGCACCGCCGGGCTGATCGCCACCGTGCTGGCGTTGCAGCATGGCGTCGTACCCGGGACGCTGCACCTCGAGGAGCTCAACCCCGAGATCAGCGCGTTGAACACCCGGCTCTTCGTGCCCGGCAAGTCGACGCCGTGGCCGGACGCCCCCGGGCCCCGGCGAGCGGGCGTCTCCTCGTTCGGCATGTCCGGCACCAACGTCCACGCCGTGGTCGAGGAAGCGCCCCGGACTCGGCCGGTCGCGGACAACCGGTCGCGGCGATCCGCTGCGCAGCTGGTTCCGCTGTCGGCCAGCGCGCCGGAGGAACTGGGCCCGACCGCCGAACGGATAGCGGACTGGCTGGCCGTCCACGAGGACGTCACCCTCGCCGATCTCGGATACACCCTGGCGCGGCGGCGCGAGCACCGCGCGTTCCGTACCGCCGTGATCGCCTCGGACCGGCCGGAACTGATCGCCGCGCTGCGCGGCGTGACCGACCAGGTGGCCGAGCGGCCCCCGGCACCGGTGGTCGGTGACGACTCGCGCGGCCCGGTCTGGGTCTTCTCCGGCCAGGGTTCGCAGTGGGCCGGCATGGGTGCCGCGCTCCTGGCGACCGAGCCCGAGTTCGCCGCCATGGTCGCCCGGGTGGAGCCGCTCATCCAGCGCGAGTCGGGCTTCTCGGTGACGGCCGCGATGACCGACCCGGAGACGGTGACCGGCATCGACCGGGTGCAGCCGACGCTCTTCGCCATGCAGGTAGGGCTCGCCGCAGCCTGGCGTGCGGCGGGCGTGCGACCAGCCGCCGTCATCGGGCACTCGCTGGGCGAGGTGGCGGCCTCCGTGGTGTCCGGTGCGCTCTCCCTCGACGACGGCGTCAAGGTGATCTGCCGTCGGTCCCGGCTGTGCGCCCGACTGGCCGGTGCCGGCGCGATGGCCTCCGTCGAACTTCCCGCCGAACGCGTCGAGCAGGAGCTGGCCGCCTACGACGACGTCGTGGTGTCGGTCGTCGCCTCACCGGAGTCCACGGTGATCGGTGGCGCCACCGACCGGGTCCGGGAACTGATCGCGGCGTGGGAGAGCCGGGGCGTGATGGCGCGCGAGGTCGCCGTCGACGTCGCCTCGCACTCGCCGCAGGTGGACCCGATCCTGGCCGAGCTGGCCGAAGTCCTCGCCGACCTCACGCCGGCCGCCGGGACGGTGCCCGTCTACGGCACCGCGCTCGACGACCCGCACACCCAGCCGGTCCCCGACGCCGCCTACTGGGTCGACAACCTGCGCCAGCCGGTCCGGTTCGGCGCTGCGGTGCTGGCCGCGCTCGAGGACGGTCACCGCGTCTTCCTGGAGCTGTCCCCGCACCCGCTGCTCACCCGGGCGGTGGAACAGTGCGCCCGGTCGTCCGGGCTGCCCGCAGCCGCCCTGCCGAGTATGCGGCGCGGCCAGGAGACCCCGTACGGCCTGCTCACCAGCCTGATCGAGGTGCATGCGGCCGGTGGCGGGGTCGACTTCTCGCTGCTGCATCCGGACGGTGACCTCGTCGACGCGCCACTGCCCACCTGGGCACGCCAGCACCTGCTGGTCCGGTCCGACCAGTCCCCGCCAGCACACACGGTACGGGTGCATCCGCTGCTCGGCGCGCATGTCCGGCTCGATGAGAGCCCGGAGCGGCACGCCTGGCAGTCCGACGTCGGTACGGCGGTGCTGCCGTGGCTTGTCGACCACCGGGTCGGTGACGTTGCCGCCTACCCCGGCTCGGCGCACTGCGAGGCGGCGCTCAGCGCGGCCGGAGAGGTCTTCGGTGGCGGGGGCGAGGTGCACGGGCTGCGCTTCGAACGCATGCTGCTGCTCAGCGACCATGACGAGGTCACCGCGTCCGCCACGGTGACCGCGCCGGGCCAGGCCCGGTGGGAGGCGACCACGTCGGACAACGGCGAACGGGTCCGGCTGGCCTCCGCCACGCTGCACCCGTCAGCGGACGTCGCCGAACCCGAGCCGATCGACATCGACCTGCTCCTCGACGAGCATTCCGATCCGTTGCCGGGGGACGAGCTGCGGCGGATCGTCGGTGAGCGGGGCATCCAACCCGGACCGGCGTTCGCCGGTGTCACCACCGTCCACCGCCTGCCTGGCCCGGACGGCCGGACCGTGCTCGGTGAGGTCGAGCTGCCGTCCGCGCTGCGCAGCGGAAACGACGGTTTCGGTATCCACCCGGCGCTGCTGGACGCCTGCTTCCAGTGCGTGATCGCGATGCCTGCGGTGGCGCAGGAGGTGGCGGACGGCGGCCTGATGGTCCCGCTGGAGGTAGGACGGATCCGCCAGTGGGCACCGTCCGCCGCCGCACGGTACTGCCATCTGCGACTGGTGTCCCACGACAGCACCCGGGTGGTCGCTGACATCCAGCTGACCGATCGCTACGGCGCTGTCCTGCTGACCGTGGAGGGCCTGGTCATGGGCACCAGCGGCAGCGACGAGGAGAGTGCCGGGCAGATCCTGGCCGAGCGGCTGCTCACCGTGGGCTGGCACCGCACCGACCCGCCGCGACCCGCCGAGAGCCGGTCCGACGACTCGTGGCTGATCCTCGCGCCGGACGCGGCGGTCTGCGAGCCGGGCGAGCTCGCCACGGCCCTGCGCGGGCAGGGCGGCAAGGCCGAAGTCCGTCCGTGGTCGTCCGACGGCACTGCGCCCCTCGTGCCGGAGGGCACCTGGCGTGGCGTCGTGCTGCTCTGCCCACGACCGGCCGGACCTGCCGATGAGGACGGCATCGCCCGCGGCCGCGACCTGGTGCAGGCGGTTGTCGGGGTCGCGCAGGAACTCGCCGCGTTCGGTGGCACACCGCCCCGGCTCTACGCGGTCACCCAGTCCGCACAGCAGGTCCTGACCGGCGACGTGGTCAACCTCGAACACGCCGGGGTACGCGGCCTGCTGCGCGTGATCGGCGCCGAGTTCCCCGACGTCCGGGCCACCCAGATCGACGTCGACGAGGCGGTGGTCGAGGCGCTCGCCGCCGAACTCGCCGCCGACAGCCCCGAGGACGAGACCGCCTGGCGCGCCGGGCACCACTACACCGCCCGGCTCGAGCGGGCCCCGCTCGCCGCCGGGGAACGGCACCGAACGGTCATCGACCCCGATGCCGACGGTTACCGGCTGGAGATCCGCCACCCGGGCGACCTGGACTCGCTGGAGCTGGCCGTCGTCGCGCGCCGTAGCCCCGGCCCGGGCGAGATCGAGATCGCGATCGGCGCCGGCGGCATCAACTTCGTCGACGTACTGGTGGCGCACGGCAACGGCTTCAGCTACGAGGGGGAGATCCCCGGCTTGGGCGTGGACTGTGCCGGGACCGTGGTCCGGGTCGGCGACGAGGTCACCGGGTTCGCGGTCGGCGATCGGGTGATGACCGCCGTCGGTGTCACCGACGGCGCGTGGGGGAGCCACGTCACTGTCGACGCCCGGCTCGCCGCCCCGCTGCCGTCCGGGCTGAGCATCGAGGAGGGGGCGGCGACCCCTGCGGTCTACGCCACCGCCTGGTACGCCCTGCACGAGCTGGCCCGGCTACGGCCCGGCGAGCGCGTCCTCATCCACTCGGCCACCGGTGGCACCGGGCAGGCCGCGGTTGCCATCGCCCGCCGGATCGGCGCGGAGATCTTCGCGACCGCCGGCAGCGCGGACCGCCGGGAATGGCTGCGCTCGACAGGTATCACGCACGTCTACGACTCCCGCAGCCTGGAGTTCGCCGACCAGATCCGCGAGGACACCGGCGGTGCGGGCGTCGATGTGGTGCTGAACTCGCTCACCGGCGCGGCGCAGCGGGCGAGCCTGGATCTGCTGACCTTCGGCGGCAGGTTCGTCGAGATCGGCAAACGTGACATCTACGGCGACTCCCGGCTGGACCTTGCCCCGTTCCGGCGCAACCTGGCCTTCTACAGCGTCGATCTGGAGCTGATGGCAGGTGTTGATCCGGGACTGCTCGGTCGGCTGCTCCGCGAGGTGGCGGAGCTGATGAGCCGCGGCGAGCTGCCGGCACCGATGGTCACCGCGTTTCCGCTGAGTGAGGCGGCGACCGCGATCCGGACCATGGCGGCGGCCCAGCACACCGGCAAGTTCGTGCTCACCACAGCGGTCGAGTCCGGAACGCCTGTGGTGGTGCCGCCGGACCGGTTCCCGGCGTTCCGCGCCGACGGCGCGTACCTCATCACCGGCGGACTGGGCGGCCTCGGTCTGCGGCTGGCCCGGCACCTCGCCGAGGCGGGCTGCGGCCGGATCGTGCTGAACTCGCGGTCCGCGCCGAACGCCGAGGCGGCCGCGGCGATCGCCGCGCTACGCGAGGCCGGGGCCGACGTTCAGGTGGAACTGGGCGACATCGCGGACCCGGGCACCGCGGTCCGGCTGGCCGCCGCCGCCCGGGCCACCGGGCTGCCCCTGCGTGGGGTGCTGCACGCCGCGGCGGTGGTCGAGGACGCCACAGTGCCGAGCATCACCGCCGAGTTGGTGCACCGGGACTGGGCGCCCAAGACGTACGGGGCCTGGCATCTGCACCACGCCACGATCGACGACGACCTGGACTGGTTCTGCTGCTTCTCGTCGGCCGCCGCGCTGCTCGGGTCCCCGGGTCAGGGCGCCTACGCCGCCGCGAACAGCTGGCTGGACGGGTTCGCGCACTGGCGGCGCGCGCAGGGGTTGCCGGTGACCGCGATCGCGTGGGGCGCCTGGGCTGAGATCGGCCGCGGCGCGGTTCTCAGCGAATCCGGTGACACCACGATGATCACGCCTGACGAGGGGGTCCGCGCCTTCGACACCCTGCTGCGGCACACCAGGACCTTCACCGGGTACGTCCCGCAGTCCCGGGCGCCGTGGCTGACCTCGCTCGCCCGCCGCAGTCCGTTCGCGGCGGCGTTCCAGGACAGCCAGCCAGCGCAGTCGCAGTCGTCGGCGTTGCTCAGCGAAGTGCGGGCACTGCCGGCCGGTGAGCGGGTCGGCTGGCTGAGCAAGTTCCTGGCCCGGGAGGCCGGCGCGATCGTCCGTGGGAATGTCGACCCCGGCCGGCCGTTCCACGACTACGGTCTGGACTCACTCGGCAATCTGGAGCTGCGGACCAGGGTCGAGACCAGCCTGGGTATCCGGGTCGCCCCCAAGGCGATCGCCACCAACAACTCGGCCCGGGCGCTGGCCCAGCACCTGGCCGAGCTGCTCGGCGAGCAGGAGGCGCGGTGACGGCGATCCTGTTGACCGGGGTGACGGGGTCCCTCGGCGGCCATCTCGCCGCGGCGCTGCTCGCCCAGCCACACCCGGTGATCTACTGCCTGGTCCGGGCGACCGGACCGGCGGCGGCCGATCGCCGGCTGCGGGAGCGGATGGCAGAGGTCGGCGTGGACGATCCGCAGCGTCTGATCGCGGTGCCGGCCGACCTGGATCGTCCCGGTCTCGGCATGCCACCGAAGGTCTGGAACGACCTGGCCGAACGGGTCTCGCGGATCTATCACAGCGCCGCGTCCGTGCACATGACCGCGCCGTACCACGATCTGGCACCGTCGAATGTGGGCGGAACCAGGGCGCTCGTGGAACTGGCCACGGCCGCCGGTCGGCCGGTCGGCTTCCACTTCGTCTCCACGATCGCGGTGTTCGCCGATGCGGCCAGGGCCGGACTGTCCCGGGTGGACGAGATGACCCCGCCGTCGATGGCGACGTCCGGGCACCTCGGCTACCCGCGATCGAAGGTGGCCGCCGAACGGGTCGTCACCCGGGCCGCCGAGCGTGGCGTGACGGCCACGATCTATCGGCCGGGTCTGGTGACCGGGCATTCCGGCACCGGTGGCACCTCCACGTCCGACCTGCTCATGCCGCTGCTGAGGGCGGCCGTCGCGGTCGGGGCGGTACCCGAGCGGGTCGAGGCGGTGCCGATGGACGCTGTCGATCAGGTCGCCGGCAACCTGGCCCGGCTGTCCGTCGGGCCGTCGGCCGCCGGGCGGGCGTATCACCTGGTGAAGCCGCAGCCGGTGGCGCTCACCCATGGATTCGACGCGCTGCGCCGGGCGGGGTATCCGCTGGACTCCCTGCCCGGCCCGGTCTGGTGGGAACGGGCGACCGAACGGGCCACCCATCCGGACGTGGCACCGCTGATTCAGATGGGGAAGATCGGGCGGCGGATGCTGGGCCTGGAGCCGGCGTATCCGATGCCGGAGATCAGCGCGGAGCACACCTGGGCGGCCCTGCGCGCTGCGGAGCCGGCGCCGCCGTCGGTGCCGCTGGACGACGCGTTCTTCGACCGCCTCATCGCGCACGGCTTCAGCCAGGCGATCCGGGAGCGGCCGATCCTGACCCGCTGAGGACCCCGCGGAACCAGGCCCCGTGCATCTCGCGGGGCCTGGTTCCGTTACGGGATCCGTACCGGCGGAGACCACTGTGCCCGGGGGTTCGTCGTCGAACCCCGCGACGAGCCTCAGGCGCCCCACAGTCGTGGAGCGCCTGAGGTGGTGGTGCCGAGGATCAGCTCGTGGTCGTCAGCGAGGCGGCCTGCGCCACGAGCGCCTTCCGGTCGATCTTGCCGTTGAGGCTCAGCGGAAGCTTCGCCACGTGCACCAGGAAACGCGGGGTCATGTACGTGGGCAGCCGCCCCGCCAGGAAGTCCCGCAACTCCGGATCGGAGACGGCCTCCCCGGTGAAGAACCCGGCCAGCTCCACGATGCCGTCGTCGGCCGGGCAGGGCACCACGGCGGCCTCTTCCAGGCCAGGGTGCGCCCGCAGGGCCGCCTCGATGTCACCCGGCTCGATCCGGTAGCCGTGCACCTTCACCTGGTTGTCGACACGTCCCAGGTAGACCGCCACTGCGTCGTCGAACCGGACCCGGTCACCGGTGCGGTACCAGTGCCGCTCGTCCGGTCGTCCGGGACCGTCGTGGGTGCCGAGGAGTTCACCGTCCCACAGCACGAACCGGCCACGGTTGTGCGCGGGATCCAGATATCCGTCGAACCGCTGCGGGCCACGGACCAGCAGCTCACCCTCGTCGGCGGCGGTGCCGTCATCGTCGAGTACCACGTATTCGACGGTGGGGTAGACCCGCCCGATCGGGACGGTGCCGTTCGGCGTGGCCGGCTGCTCGGTCGGATCCTGGGGCAGCAGGTGGGTCAGGCAGGTCACCGTCGCCTCGCTGGGTCCGTACACGTTGGCCACCGCGCTGTTCGGTGCGGCCTCCCGCCAGGCCCGTACGTGCTCGGGCGTCAGCGCCTCACCGCCGAAGATGCTCCACCGCAGGTCCGGCAGCCCGCCGGTGGTCAGGTCGCCCAGCCACCTGGCCATGGTGACCGATGCCGGCGTCGAGACCCAGTGCGTGATGCCCTGCCCGGCGATGAACTTCGCCGGGGCGAGCAGGTCCGTCTTCGTCGGCACCACCACCGTCCCACCGGACGCCCACGCGGTCCACAGCGGGATCATCGACATGTCCCAGGACAGGTCGGCCGTCTGGGCGACCCGGGCACCGGCGCGGTCGGCGAACATCGGCACGAAGTGCCCGACCCAGGCGGCGAAGTTGCGGTGCCGGATCGGCACGCCCTTCGGGCTGCCGGTCGACCCGGACGTGAAGATGATGTAGGCCAGGTCATCGACGTCCGGGGTGCCGGCCTCGACGGACGGGCCGTCACCGGTGAAGGTGGCGGCGTCGTCCGGCATCGACAGCAGCCGGACGCCGGTGGCGGCCCGCACCTGCGCGGCGAGTTCCCGCTCGGCGTCGGCGTGCACAAGCACGTCCAGCCCGGCCAGCCGGGCGATCTCCGCGTTGCGGACCGGCGGGAACTCGGTGTTGAGACAGATCACCGTGTCACCCAGCCGCAGGCTGGCCAGGTAGGCGACATAGGTGGCCGCCACCGTCCGGGAGGCGAGGACACCGATCCGGCGCGGGGGACGCCCGGTCCGGTCTCCTGCCGTCCCGGCGATGGCGGCGGCGGCCCGGCCCGCGGCCGCATCGAGTTCGGCGTACGTGAAGTCGGCACCGGCCACGCTCAGGGCGGTGCGGGTGGGGTGGGCGCGTACGGTGGCGCCGAACCACTCGTACATCGCCGGAGTCGGGCTCACGGGTCACGCCTGCCGTCGGCCTGCTCGGCGAACACTGTGTAGATGCCGCGTACCGTGCGCTCCTCGAAGAGCGTGCCGACCTCCGGACGGCGGCCGGCGTGCTGCTCCATCGCCACGAACAGCCGCACCCGGTGCAGCGACCGCCAGTTCACCTCCTGATCGAAGCTGTTCTCCAGATCCGGATCGGCCAGCGGCAGCCGCAGTTCGTCGCGGACGATGCGGATGAACTCAGCCTGCCCGATCACTCCGGGAGCTCCGCAGTGATCTCGATAACCGCGGCGCTGAACATGAAGCCGGTGCCCGAGCCGGCGAGCACGACCCGGTCGCCGGGCTTGGCCTTCCGGGCCTCCAGCAGGTGGGTCAGCCCGGCGAACTGGTCGCCCGCGCCCAGGTGCCCACAGCGGCGGCCCCAGTCCCAGGTGGTACGGGAGATGTCAATACCGAACGCCTTGCGCGCGTCCCAGTCGGTGAGTGCCAGCCCCTGGTTCGGGAAGATCCACCAGGCGACGTCCGTGGGCTCCAACCCGGCCTCGGCCAACGCCTGCTCGATGACGAGCATCTCCTTCTGCTGCAACGCCTGCACCATGGGGACGTAGATCTCGGGGCCCTTCTCGGCCAGATAGGCGTGCACCCGGGCGTTGATGTTCACCGGCCAGCCGTTCCCGCCGCTCACGTCGCTCCACGGCTCCGCGCCGATCTGGATGTCGCCGTAGGTGGTGTCGCCGGTGGTCGCGCTGCTCACCAGCCGGGCGATTCCTGAGGACCGGCAGAGCAGCAGCGCGGTGCCGCCGTCGCCGAAGAGCATCCCGGAGGCGGTGGCGTAGCGGTTGTAGCCGGGCTCCACGAACCGGTCGGCGGTGGTGAGCAGCGCCGCGGAGGTGTCCGGTCGGGCAGTCAGATAACCCGCCGCCAGCTCCAGGGCGGCCATGCCGCCGTTAGACGCCTGGCGCATTTCCACGGCGAAGCCGTCGCCGCGGACGGTGCGGCCCTGGATGTACGCGGCCGGTGCGAAGTCGTCCAGGCCCTGGTGCGCGATGTAGGAGTGGACCACCAGGTCGACCTGCGAGGCCCGGTCACCGGCACGGGCCACCGCCGCTGCTGCCGCTCGCACCGCCAGGTCGATGGTGGGTCCCTCGTCGTCCACCCGGGTGGCGAGGAAGCCGCTCGCCTCATTCTCCTTCGCCGCGTAACGCCCGTCGGCCACGGCGCTCTCGGTGGTCTCCTCACGACCCAGAGTCATTGCCACGGACCCGATGTAAAGGTCATTCCAAAGCACTGTGCGCCTCCCCTTGTGTCGAAATTCGAGGTCAGTCCTCGCCGTCGTTGTAGACCACGTCGAGCGTTCCGGCGGAGTTGACAGTGGCCGTGGCCGGCAGCCGGTAGGAAGGGCTCCAACGCAGCCGATCCTCGAGCCGGTACGACGTCCGGAGCGTCAACTTCCGGCCGTTCTTCGCAACGATGCTGCCCTCGTAGGGGGTGACTTTTCCGATGTCGGTCATCACGGTGAACATCGGTTTCGCCAGGCCGCTGAGATACCCGCTGCCGGAGATTTCCGAGGCGAGCCGCAGCCCTTTCGCCACGGTCGTACGGAACTCGTCCGTGCCCACCATCGGAACTGCGTGGAAGAGGTAGTGCGGGATGAACCGCAGCGTCCGCTGCCGGTCGTAGAGCTCGATGAGCGTCTCGGCCTCGTCATTGACGCCCTTGAGCAGGACGTTCTGGCTGTAGAGACGCACGCCCCGCTGCTGCAGGGCGCCGAATACCTCGACCGCCTCCGGCTGCAACTCGAACGGATGGTTGACCTGCACACCGATCTCGAACTGGAAACGGTCGGCGAACTCCTCGAACACCCGGTAGGTGTCCGCGGTGAACGCGCCCGGGTTCTGCACCGGCAGCCGGGTGCCCATCCGGACGGTGATGATGTTCTCCGCGCTGGTGGCCACCGCGGCCAGCAGCTCGTTGAGCTTGCGCGGCGAGATCAGGGGGTCTCCGCCGGTGATCAGGATCTCGCGCAGGTCCTCGTCACGCTTCAGGAAGTCCGCGATGGCGCCGATCTGATCCGTGCCCAAGGTGTGCGGATCGTAGAGGCCGCGGACGCAGAACACGCACTCGCTGGCACAGGCGGAGAGCATGTCGATGACGACGACCCGTCGGTAGAGGCGCTCCAGGCCCTTGGGAAAGTCACTCGACATGACCGCGTCGAAGTGCCGCGTGTTGTTGCCGAAACTCGGGCCGGTCGACGGCATTCGGAAATACTGGTTGTAGATGCCGCGATAGGCGCCGGAATTCTCCCCGTGCTGCTTTTTCGCGCGTTCCAGCAGCTCCTGCGTGTACTTGTGAACCCGAGGCTTCTGTGTTTCGGTGATTACTCGGAGAAGTCCAGCCATGGTCGGTCATCCCTTACCCTAATGATGCCAACGAAAAAGCGCTTGGCATGCCGCATCAAGGACTGGTACCCGCCTGCGAGATCACGGGATCAAGTGCTGCCTTCGCGGTCGGTCACGAATATCCCGCCGAACGTTTCCGGGTCGCCGGAACGCTTCCGAGGTTACCAACCGCGATCCGGGCCGCAATCGACGTTCTTCATGACTGGATGTGAATTTCGCATCCGTGGTGGGGGCGGATCTCAGCTTTCGGCCCGGTCGATCTGTTGAGCGACGCCGTCGATGAAGACCTGCAGGCCGTAGCGGAACCGTTCCCCCGGATCGGCGCCGGTGAGCGCGGCCAGCGCGGCCGAGTGGTGCGTCGACATCTCGGCGTCGAGCTTCTCGATGCGTTGACGCCAGGTGTCACCCGCCGGGAGTTCGGCCAGCGCCTGCTCCTCGATCACGTGGCCGAGCACGTAGTAGAAGAGGGCGAAGGCGAGCCACCCGGCCTGGGCGGGCGCCAGGCCGGCGGTGCAGAGTGCGGTGATCGCGCGGTCGGCGCCGCGCATCGTGTTCAGGCCGGGAGCGAAGGTGCCGCCCACCACCCGGGCACCGTCCCGGTGTGCCAGCATCGCCGACCGCATCCGGTCACCGAGGACGTACAGCTGCCGGCGCCAGTCGGCCTCCGGCAGCGGATCGCCGAGCCCGTCGACGATCCGGTCCGCCAGGGCATCGAGCAACGCCTCCTTGTTCGGAAAATGCCGGTAGAGGGCGCTGCCCTGGACATTGAGCGCGGCGCCGAGCCGGCGCATCGTCAGCCCGTCGATCCCCTCGGCGTCCAGCAGCTTCAACGCGCCGTCGACCACGTCAGCCTTGCGCAGCACCCGTCGCTCCTCTGGTTTGACAACGACTTGCGGTCATTCCTAGCATCAACACCGTTCACCGTGAACGGTGTTAACGTCGGCCTCATCCAGTTCCCGTGCGTGATTCTGGACCAGTGAGGAGATCACATGCTCGACTCCCGAACCGGCCTGGCACCCCGCGGCGTCGTGCGGCCCAACCTGCCGCTCGGCGTCGTCGTGGCGATCTCCTGCCTGGCCCAGTTCACAGTCGTGCTCGACGCCACGATCGTCACGCTCGCGCTGCCCGACATGCGTGCCAGCCTCGACATGTCGGTCAGCCAGCAGCAGTGGGTGGTCAGTGGATACCTCATCGCCTTCGGCGGTTTCCTGCTGCTGGCGGCCCGGGCCGGTGACCTGTTCGGTTACCGGCGGGTCTTCCTGACCGGCACGGTGATCTTCACCCTGGCCAGCCTCGCCGGTGGACTCGCCACCAGCCCCTGGATGCTCCTGGTGGCCCGCGTCTTCCAGGGCCTCGGCGCTGCGGCCCTGTCACCCACCAGCCTCAACCTGATCACCGCCAGCCACAGCGACGAGGACCGTCGCGAGCGAGCCGTCACGCTGTGGAGCCTGATGGGCGCCCTCTCCAGCGTCGCCGGGCTCATCCTCGGCGGCGTCCTGACCGCCGGGCTGAGCTGGCACTGGGTCATGTTCGTGAACGTCCCGCCCGGCCTCATCCTGCTCGTCGCCGGCCTGCTCTGGCTGCTGCCTGACCGCGACACCGGCGAACGCCGTCGCCTGGACCTCCCGGGTGCGCTCACGGCGACCCTCGGCATCGGTGCCCTGACCTACGGCTTCTCCGAGGTCGCCACCGACGGCTGGACCGAGACGAACGTGCTGGTCGCCCTGATCGCCGCCGCCGTGCTGCTGATCGGCTTCGTGGCCGTGGAGGCGAAGAGCCGTCATCCGCTGATTCCGCTGGCCATCTTCCGCCTCCGCACCGTCAGCATCGGAAACTTCCTGATCTTCTGCATGGGTGTCACGATGACGGCCGGGATGGTCCTGCTCTCCCTGTACTTCCAGGAGGCGCTCGACTACGACCCGTTCAGCACGGGTCTCTCGCTGCTCCCGATGTCCGCCATCGTGATCGCCGGTGGTCTCGGTGCCCGCCAGCTCCTGCCCAAGGTCGGCACCCGACCGCTCCTGCTCGCCGGCGGTCTCGTCACGGCCGTGGGCCTGCTCTGGATGACCAGGATGCCGGCGGAGCCGGCCTACCTGACCCACGTCCTGGGCCCCACCCTGGTGACCGGCCTCGGCATGAGCCTGCTGCTGCCTGCGGCGACGGTGACCAGCACCACCGGTGTGGCACCCGGCGATGACGGCGCAGCGTCCGGTCTGCTCAACACCTCGCGCCAGATCGGCGGGGCGGTCGGTCTGGCCGTCCTGGTCACCATCGCCACCACGACCACTGAGCGGGCCCTGCCTGACACGACGCCAGTCGAGGCCGTCGTGGACGGATTCCACGCCGCCTTCCTGGTCAACGCCGCTGTGATGCTGGCGGCCACCTTCGTGGCACTAGCCCTGCCGAGGTCCGGGCGACAGTCCTGACACCGGGTGCCAGTCGGGCCGCGAGACGGACACGACCGACGCCGGTGGCCGGTCGGCCGGTCCGGTGGTGACTCCTCCTGGTCGATAGTGACGCCCCCGACGGCGAGGCGCTCGGCGGCCAGCAGCGCGGCGAACCTGTCGTCGGCGGTGGCGTCCGGCAACCGGCCCAGCGCCAGCGCTGCCGGGGCGGCGTCGCCCACGGCCGACGCGTCGGTCCACATCGCGTGGGCCTTCCGCAGGGGCGGCGCGGGCCCGGTCCGGGTCGATCTCCGCAGCGGCGCGCAGCTCCAGCGCCCGGCCAGGTCGGCCCGCAGCCCTCCGGCCCGGGCCAGAGGGGCGGTCGTGCCGATGCGGTCGAGTTGGCCCGGACCGAGGCTGCGGGTGACCTGGCTGTGACCAGGTCTGACCCACCGGGGTCCGGGGCACGCGGCAGGGCAGCGCGCGGGTTCGCCTGAGAACGCGGTCTCGGCGGACGGCCGTCGTCATCGCATCGGGTGGCGCACCGCGAAGTCCCACACGATCTCGCTGGCGTCGGGGCCCGCGCGGTCGGTGTAGCGGCCCTCGCCGTTCGGGCCGGGCCAGGCGTGGCCCATGCCCTGGACGAGGTACGCCTCGACCAGCGACGAGCCGTCCGACGTGGTGATCGTCGAATGCGTGTACGCGTGTCGTCCCGCGTCCGCTGGTACCGACACGGTCTCCTCGGTCAGGGCGAGGCTGTCGTTGGGCAGCCCGTCGTCGACGAGATCACCCACCGCAGTCCAGTGGGCGACGAGTCGGGTGGCGACCAGGGGCGGCACGACCTCGTCCCGCTCGCCCTGGATGACAAGCAGCGGCACCTGGCGGGCGCGCTCGCCCATCTGTGCCCAGGCCTGCCGTGCCGTGTCCAGCGGCGACGTCGAGTCCGGGTCGTCCGGGTCCACCTGGTTGAGCCCGTACTCACCCCCGGCGACCGAGGTCACCGTGGCGAAGACGTCGGGATAGGTGGCGGCGAGGATGACTGCGGTTCCCGCTCCTGACGACGCGCCGGCCACGTGTACCTGCGCCGGATCCGCGTCGTACTCCTCGACCACCTGGCGGGCGACGCCGGCCAGCAGCGCGGGTTCACCTGTGTGCCGCTGCTGCTCACGGGGGTCAGCCGAGTTCCAGCAGGCGATCACGTTACGTGAGATCAACTGTGTGGGATAGACGACGATGAAGCCTTCCCGGTCGGCCAGGTTGTTGAACTGGGTCGTCGCCTTCATCGAGTTCCACCCGTAGCCGGTCATCGCGCAGCCGTGGATCGCCATGACCACCGGCAGCCGGGCACTCACGTCGTGCTGGGGCGGGAGATGGACCTGGTAGCGCTGCGAACCGGCCGGCCCCTCGTAGACGTGGTTGCGGTCGCCCTCGCCCATCTGCCAGGGCAGGCCGAGCTGAAGGGCGGCGACGCCGAGGCTGGCGACGGCCACCACTGCGGCGAGGGTGCCGGAGACGATCCGCAGCCACCGTCGGGGACGGCGGGCCTCGACGTCGGCATTCATCGTGGCGTGGGCAGGGGTGGTGGACATGTACCCAGGAAAGCGCGTCCGCCGCCGACATGTCAGTGGCGTGCTGTCATGACCGCGTGTGACGTGGTGTCACTTGTCGTTGTCGCTGGTCACCGGATGGGTCCGCTGCCGTGCCGATTCGTACAGCACGACGGTCGCGGCGGTCGCCGCGTTCAGGGAACTGGCGGCCCCGGACATCGGGATCCGGACAAGCTGGTCGCAGGCCTCACGCCAGCCGGAGCTGAGACCGGTGGTCTCATTGCCGACCAAGATCAGCGTTGGTTGCCTGAAGTCGTGATCGGCGACATCCAGCGTGCCCAGCTCATCGGTTCCCACGACGCTCATGCCGATGCCGCCGGCCCGGACGTCGCCGACCCAGGACAGCACGGCCTGGCGTGTGGGCACCCGGACCACGGGCAGAGCGAACAGCGATCCGGTGCTCGCCCGGACTGCCTTCGGGTCGTACGCGTCGGCGGCGTGGCCGGTGATGATGACGCCGGAGGCGCCGAAGGCGTCCGCGGACCGGACGAGGGTCCCGATGTTGCCAGGGCTGGTCGGCCGGTCGAACACCACGGTCAGCATGTTCGGCCCGACCGGAATGCGGCCCAGGTCGTCCTCCGGCAGCGCGACCACGGCCAGCAACTCTGGCACGTCGTCCGCCTTACCTCCCAGCTCGTGCATCAGTTCACGGGAGACAGCGACCTTCTCGGCGCGGACCGTTTCCAGCGTCTCGCGCGCCCAACCGGAGAGCGCAGCGCTGTCGTCGTACAGCAGCTCTCGGATCTGCCAACCGTGTTCGACGGCCATCGCAATCGGACGCACGCCCTGCACGAGGAATTCGCCGCGACGCTGCCGCTTGGTCCGGTTACGCAGGAGAGCCTCCCACTGCTGGAATCGCGCGTTGCGACCACTCACCCGCAGAACCACCCTTGTCCCCGCCTCCGTCGTACATCACCCGCGCCACGCCTGGGCACGCCTACCCGACATTGTCGTCAGTGCCAACCCCGTCCGGATCGGGGGTGTCCTGTCCGAGACCCCGACGGATCGCGATTTCGACGGGTGAGTAGGCGCTGTCGGCCCGCTCCAATTCGTACGGCGCGGCCGGCATCAGCGGCGGCTGGGCCATGAAGCGCGGCCGTGTCCCGTGGTGCGGTTGCGCCGCGTGCACCAGGAACGGATGGCACAGAAAGACGTCGCCCGGGGACCCGGTGGCCAGGGCGACCGGCCGGTGTTCGGAGGCCGCCACCAGGTCGGGTGCCAGGTCCAGCCCGCTCGCCCCCTCCTCGCCGTACTTCTCCAGCACCTTCGGCACGTCGAGGTGTGAGCCGACCCGGATCCGGGTCGGCGCGTCCTCCTCACCGACCTCGCTGAACAGGAACAGCATCAGCAGCGCCCGGCCACGGGAACGCACATTCGTGAAGTACCAGCTCTCGCCCTCCGGCAGATAGCTGCCCTCGATGTGCCAGCCCGCGTCGTTCGGCTCCTCTTCGTGCGGGAAGCGCAGCGGGAACGTGCCCAGCGAGTAGCGCGGCTCCCAGCGTCCCGGGCCGACCAGCAGGTCGTACGCGTGATGGAGGAACGGGGAATTGGGTGCGGCGGCGAACGGCCCCTGCGCCATGCCCTCCACCCAGTGCACCGGCTGGGTCCACGTCGCCGGGTCGTCCGGGTCGCAGCCCGTCTCTCGCCACAGCAGCCGCGCGCAGTCCGCAGCCACCCGCGGCGCGACGGCACCGGCCAACTTGACGAAGCCGTCGCGAAGAAAGCGGGACACCAATGTCGTGTCATCCATGGCCCCATCTTGCGGCGACATCGATCCCGCTCACCCGACACTTCCCGCGCGGCTTCTGTCGGGTGTGGCGCAGCAGCGCCGCCGCACGATCGGATCGGAGGAACGACGATCAGCCGCAGCCGGTACGCCGTCGATCACCCCCAGCTCAGGTTCCGCCTACCTGTCGAAGGGAGCGACCACATGGATACCCGCATCGTCGACCATCCCGCGTTCCGGCTCGTAGGGCACGCTGCTCGCGTTCCGCTGATCCACCAAGGCATCAACCCGTACATCCGGCAGCACATCGCCGCGCTACCGGCCGAGGAGCACCTGCGCCTGAAGGCACTCGGCAACGCTGAGCCGAGCGGCCTGCTCGCGGTCAGCGACGACCTCGACGCCGACTACGACGAGGGCAGCGAGCTGACCTACCTGCACGGGGTCGCCGTGTCCCCGGGCACGCCGATCCCGGGCGACCTCGACATCATCGAGGTCCCGGCCGGCAGTTGGGTGGTCCTCCGGACCACGGGGCCGCATCCGCAGACTCTTCAGAACGCCTGGGCCACGGCCGCCGCCGCATGGTTTCCCTTCAATCCGTGGCGGCTGCGGCCAGGCCCGGAGATCACCGCGATGCTCGATCCCACGAACGACTTCAGCATCGCGACCTGCGAACTCTGGCTGCCCGTCGAACCGGCGTAGCGCCCCGACGAGCAGCTGCGGGCACCGCCCCCAGGCCCTCGCCGGAGAGCGAAGCAGAGCTCGACGTCTTCGGCGCGGGCAGTAGTAGCTACCCGGAGGTGTGATGACCTATCGGTTTGTGACAGAGCGACATGACTACTCTGACCTGGCCAGCGGGGCGGTGCTGCGTTCGGCACCGGGCCATCCGGGCTTTCCCGTCCGCCTCGCATCGGAGGTGTTCCTCCGCGCGTGGCACGCCCTGGGACAACCCCGGCCTCTGACCGTATGGGATCCCTGCTGTGGCAGTGGGAACCTGCTAACCGTGTTGGGTCTGCTGCATCGGGACAAGATCGCGGGACTTGTCGCCTCGGACATCGCCGATGGCCCGCTCCGGCTTGCACGAGCGAACCTTGCTCTCCTGTCCGCCGAGGGCATGCGGAAGCGGGCAGCCGAGCTGGAAGACATGGCACACCGCTTTGGCCGACCGTCCTACAGGGAATCCGCCGAGGCTGCGCGGCGGCTGCAAGAGCTGCTTGCCCGGGGTGGCGGAGACCTCCCCCATGTGGTCGGACAGGCCGACGTCCTCGACCACCAGCAGGTGGCCGCATTCTTGACCGCGTTACCACCGCCGCAGCTCGTGTTGACCGACATGCCGTACGGCGAACAGACCTCATGGCTGGGTTCACGTCAGGAGAAAAGCATTCCAGGCATGCTAGGGACACTCGCATCGGTGCTCCCCGCCGACACCATGGTCGCGTTGACGACGCGAGGACGCCGCATCCGGCTGCCGGAAGGTGTCCATGCAACGGCGCGGTTCAAGACCGGAACGCGGGCGACTGTGCTAGTTCGTCTCGGGCACCTTCAATCCACGGTGGCCGGCACGTCCGAACGGTAGCGTCCGGCGACCCGAGCGGCACCATCTGGAGCCATTACGCCGGCAGCGACCATTGTGCGTCACCAACCCACTGGGGTCTGGTGCTGCCATCAGATTGGCGCTGCCATCAGATCGTCCTCGGGGTCCACGCCGATTGGAAAATCGACTACTCGCCCAGCGGTCACCTCATGGCTCGGTTCGCCAGCTGATTTGTCTACTTGCGCCCGCTTTGTCTGTTTTAAGACCTATCGTGTCCCTTGCGTGACAGCCCCAGCCAGCCCACCCCGTCGCACGAGGAGGACACGTTGTTTGGATCGACAAGATTGACATTGGGCGGATCGAGCAGTCCGGGAGGCCGTCGCAAGCTCAAGGCCGTCCTGGCCGGAGGGCTCGCCCTCGGCATCGGCGCGACGATCTCCCTCGCCGCCTGGAACGACTCGGAGTACGCCACGGGGACGTTCACCGCCGGCACCTTCAACATCGAGGGCAGCACGGACGACTCCGTCTGGGCGGAGCACGACACGCCCGGCACGGCGGCTGCGCTGGTCTTCAGCACCGGCTTCGACAACATCAGCCCCGGCGACGCGGTCGCTGCGCCGTTCGCCGTCCGCCTGACCGCAGACACCACGTACGACGCGACCGTCACGGTGGCCTCGGCCACCCCCAGCCTGCCTGCGTTCGCCGGGCTCACCTACGGGATCGCGACCGTGCCGACCTTCGCGGACTGCAGCGAGACCCCAACGAGCCCGATCTGGATCGTGCCGCAGGGCACGGCGCTCGACTCGGTGGCTGGCGCGGCGACGTTCAACCTGACGCAGGGCCCTCCTCCCGCGCCTGGCGCTCCGGCATACCTGTGCTTCGTCGTGACGGCGGACGGCGCTCTGGTGCAGGGCTCGTCGGTCACGGAGACCTGGCAGCTTCTCGCCGAGTCCGTGTAGGTGGCAGCCGTGGTCAACCGTCGGGTGCCGGCCGGATCACCACGGCTTCTCCGAACCCGTGCCGTACTCGCTGCCGCCCTCGTCCTCGGCGTGGACACGACGTCCACGCTCGCGGCCTGGACCGACAGCGAGTACGGCACCGGGTCGTTCACCGCACGCGTCTTCGGCACCGAGTCGCCCCACGGACTCGTCGTACGCCTGGACCGACATCCGCACGACCACGATGACGAAGGTACGTACCCCTGACATCGGTGGCACCTGTTCCGCCACCGCCTCCACCGATTCGCCGCCACGTCCACGTAAGGGTCCTGCACATGATGAGACGAGCACGTCGAGGGCGGGGCGTCATCGCCCGCGTCGGCGATCTGGCGCTGACCCTGCTCGCCGTCGGCGGGACGGTGTGCGTCGTCCTCGTCCCGCTGGCGTTCTTCTTCGACATCTCACTCATCCTGTTCAAGACCGGATCGATGAGCCCGACCATTCCCGCCGGGTCGCTGGCGGTGGTACGTGAGATCCCCGCGTCCGAGGTCAAGGTGGGCGACGTGGTCACCGTCGACCGCACGCCGCTTCCACCGATCACCCACCGGGTCGTCCAGATCGACGAGGGCGGTGGGCCCACCCGCCTGCTCACCCTGCGTGGGGACGCGAACGACTCCAACGACTCCGCGCCGTACGCGGTGACCCACGTACGGCTCGTCACCTGGTCGGTGCCCAGGCTCGGGTACGCGGTGCGGGCCGTGTCGAACCCGTACGCGACCAGTGCGATCACGGTCGGCACCGCCGTGATCGTCACCTGGGCGTTCTGGCCGCGCGCCACGGAACCGCCGACCCGGCGGCGTACGACGTGGCGCCGACGGCGAACGGGCCCTCCGGCGCCTGCCGAGGCGGGAACAGGTCCTGAGGTCGGCGCCCCGCCGAGCCGGACAGCGGCGCATGTCGAATCGACCGCCCGGCGGTTGTTCGTCATGGTGGCCGTGCTTCCGGGCGTCGCCGCCGCAGTCCTGGCCACGCCCGGTCAGGCACGGGCGGAACTGACCGAGGAGGTCATCCGGGGCAGGTACCTCACCCTGATATCGATCCGCGACGAGGCTCGCATGACATCGATGACACCGAGGGAGCCGGTGCCGTGGCAGGTGGGCGTCACCGCGCACGCCCCGCACCCGGGCACGGTGACAATCACGCTGTCGGCGCTGGGCCCGCTCGTGGTCTCGACGAACGGACTCCAGGTCATGGTCGCCGTCTGCGCCGCCCGCTGGGTGAACGGCGCCTGTCCCGGCGGGCGGGGAGAGCAGGTTCTCGCCGAGGGCCCCGCCACCAGACTGGCCGAACGCCCGGTCCCCATCAGCACGATGCGCTCCGACGAACAGCGTTGGGTACTCGTCACCGCGAGCCTGCTCCCGAACTCCACGGCCGCCGGCTCGGCCGACCTGATCCTCACGGCGACCGGACTCGGCGACAGGGCGGCGACCGGCGGCAAGGTCGACACGCTGCCACGCACCGGCACCGACCTGCGGACGCCGATGCTCGCCGGTGCGGGTGCCCTGCTCGTCGGCCTGCTGCTCATGCGCGCCACGCGCAGGAACCGGGTCAGGAAGGAACAGCCGTGAGGCGCGTACGGATCCCCGCTACGCCGAGCCGGCGACGTGAGAGCCACGCCCGGCGACGCTGGCTCGCGGGTGTCCTCGCCCTCTCGCTCTGGATCCATGCCATGGCGCTCGCACCTGCCCGGTCGACGCTGGCCGCCTGGACCGACACCGAGTTCGGCAGCGCTGCTCTCGCCGCCGGCACGGTCGACCCGCCGACCGACCTGGCCTGCATGGCGGGCCAACTCACCCCGCCCGCCTTCACCTGGGACCTGCCCGCCGGTGGCGTGGCCCGCAGTGGCTTCACCTGGTTCCTGAGCGACGGCTTCTCCGGAGGCGGCACTCTCGGCTCCAACGACACCTCGATCGTCGTTCCCGGCGTGTTGCTGGCTGTGGACACCGGCACCTTCACCCTGTACGCGAACGGCCCGGGTGGCTGGACGTCGACGCCGGTCACCGGTTCGCTCGGCATGCTGACGGATGAGCTCTACTTCTGCAGCGTCCCTTAGCTTGATCTTCAACCTGTGCGGCGTGGTCGGGAGTTCGTCGATTTCTTCTTGCCGTGCGTGTCGGCGCCGGGAGCCGCGAGGAACTCGTCGTCGACAGTGACCCTCAGCGTCCGAGTTTCTCGAACGACGGATCGGTGGCCTTCGTCTGCGCGGGCGGCGAGGGGGTGCAACTGGCTTCGCCCGCCAGTGCCACCGCAATGTCCCCAAGCTCGGCGACGGTCTGCCGCAGTGCGGGGAGGATTTCGCGCATCCGCCCCTCGGTCAGGAGGATGCTGGGTCCGGCGATGCTCACCGCTCCGATCGCCTCACCGCTGTACGCATCGACCAGCGGCATGGCCATCGCCGAGATCCCTCTCTCGTTGCTCTCATGCACGCGCGCCCACCCCTGCTCTCGCGCTTCGCGAATGCGGGCGGCCACGTCGGCGAGGCTGCGCGGGAACTCGGGCCCGACCGGGTGCCGTCGCGGCTGCTCCTGCCGAGCGACGAGCCGTAGGGCCCGGTCCTCGGGCAGCGCGGACAGCCAGGCGATCCCCGTCGCGGTCGAGTCGAGGGGGATCACGTGGCCATGATCCACGTCCGCGTCGTACCGGAGTCCGGATGTCGCGCCCTGTTCCTTGGCGACCCAGATCAGCTGCTCCCGGTCGGCCAGGCTGAGGCGGACGAGTTGGCCCGAGGTGCGAGCGAGGCGAACCAGGACCGGTTTGGCGAGCCCGGTGATGGTCGAGGTCGCCAGGTGTCGTAGCCCCAGGCCGACAATACGGAGAGTGAGAGCGTAGTTGCCCGACGGTTTGAGCTGAAAGACGAAACCTTCGTCGGTGAGGGTCGCCAGGATCCGATGGGTGGCGCTTCGGGGAAGCCCCAACTGGTCGGAGATGCGGGCCAGGGGCACGCCCTCGACCTCACCGACAAGGCAGGAGAGCACCGCCAAGCCACGTGACAGGGTCCCTGCAGCAACCATTATCCACCGCTTTCTATGGTTCGCCCGCCTCGGTGGCGGGGGGTCGACGCAGCCCAATCTTTCACGTGCCCCTTGTGCTGTCGACATTACTGGAATAGCGTTCCGGTCAGCAACGGTGTTCCAGTCGCTCAGGTTGGAGGGTCATGGTGGCGAACATGCGCACTCACCGCATGGTCCTTGGTCAGGGCGCCCTCCTGTCGGTGCCGGCCGACGAGTTCGCCGATGCGATCGCCGGCTTCGACGCCCCGGACGTCTGGCGACACGCCTCGGACTCGGATCGACGTCGGCGGTGGGCACGGTCGCACGCCGTGCGGGACCCTCGGTTCACGCCGTCTGCCGCAGGGGGTATCTGGTCGAACCCGACCAGCGGGCGGCGGACGACGCCAGCCCGCAGACTCTCGACGACGCCGCGGAACTGGGTGCCGACCACCTCGTCGCCGTCGGCCCCGTGGTGCACAGTGCACGGGCCACGCTGGAACGAGCCGCTCGGGCGCTGGAGGCGCTGCTACCCGAGGCTGAGGACGGAGGGGTGGCCTTCGCCCTTGAGCCCTTCCACCCCATGTTCGCTGCCGAGAAAACCACGCTCGTCACCCTTCGCGCGGCGCTCAGCATGGTCGAGGCGCCGGACTCTCGCTGGGCCGGCGTGGCGGCGGACTCCTACCGCCTCTGGTGGGGTCCGGCGCTACTGAGCTGCTGATACGAACGAAAGGCTCTCGATGTCCATGCAAACCGACTCCCCGACGACCGCCGGGGCTCCGAAGGCCGTCGCGGCGCCGGGAACCTCCGCGGCGACGACCTATCGGCCCCGCCGACTCCGCAAGCTCGCCTGGGACCTCATCCCGGTGGGGGTCTTCGCGGCCATCGTCGCTCTGTGGGCCGGCGCGGTGGAGGCGTTTGACATCCCGTCGTACCTGTTGCCCAGCCCGCAGGAAACGTTCGCCCGCATGGCCGACGACTTCCCGCTGTTGTGGGAGAACACCACCGTCACGGTCACCGAGATCGTGGCCGGTCTCGGTATCACCATCGTGACGGCCATCCCGCTCGGGCTGATGATCGCGCTCAGTCGCGTCGCCCGGCAGGTGGTGTACCCGCCGGTCGTCTTCATGCAGCTCGTACCGAAGATCGCGATCGCCCCGCTCTTCGTGGTGTGGATCGGCTTCGGCATCGAGTCCAAGATCCTGCTCACCGTCCTGATGACCTTCTTCCCGCTCCTGGTGGCGAGCATCAGCGGCTTCCGGATCCTGGACGACCGGATGCTCTACCTGACCAAGTCGATGGGCGCGTCGCGCTGGCAGACGTTCCGCTTCCTGCGGTTCCCCTCCGCCCTGCCGGTGATCTTCTCCGGGTTGAAGACGTCGGCGACGCTCGCCGCGACGGCGGCCCTGGTCGCCGAGTTCGTCGGAGCCAACACCGGGTTGGGTTATCTGCTGCTCCAGGGCACGAGCACCCTGGACACCACGCTGATCTTCGCGGTCCTCGTCGTGCTGACCGTCATCGGAATCGCCCTCAACTACCTCGTCGAGCTGGTCGAGTGGCTGCTGACGCCCTGGCAGCGCGCGCGCAACAACTGACTGATCACCCCCTCACCACCCACCACCTCACTAAACGGGACCGACGACGATCCCGGAAAGGAACGACATGCGCCACATCCCCCGGCGATCCGCGCTGGTCGCGTCCGTGCTGGCCGCCTCCATGGCGCTCACCGCGTGCGGCGGCTCGAGCGACTCCTCCGTCGGCGCCGACGGCACCAAGCTCAAGCCCTTCACTTTCCAGCTCAACTTCACTGCGGGCGGATTCAACGCGGGCTTCGAGTACGCCGCCGTCCACGGTCTGTACGAGGAGGAGGGGCTGGACGTCAAGATCGTTCCGGGTGCCGGCTCCGGCGTCACCGCCCAGATGGTCGCATCGGGTCAGGCTCAGATCGGATTCGCCGAGGCGCCCACCACGAGCGCCCTCGTCGCCAAGGGCGCACCCATGAAGACCATCATGGTGCTCTACCAATCCAGCCCGAACCAGGTGACGACCCTGACGTCGAGCGGCATCAACTCGATCCAGGAACTGAAGGGCCGCAGTGTGGGCGTGCCGACCGGCGGCTCCCAGACGGCGATGCTGCCCATCCTGCTGGAGAAGAACGGTCTGCAGCCCTCGGACATCAAGCAGGTGGGCCTGCCCAAGGAGTCCCTGGTCCAGGCGCTGCTGCAGAATCGTGTCGACGCCATCCTCGGCTCGACCGACTCGTACGGCGTGCAGCTGGAGCAGCAGGGCGCGCAGACCAAGAACTGGACCTTTGCGGAGTACGGGGTCCCGACGGTCAGCACCAGCGTGTTCGCCAACGAGGACTACCTGAAGAACAACGCCGACGACGTCAAGGCGTTCCTCCGAGCCAGCCTCAAGGGCTGGGCGGCTGTCGCCGCCGATCCGGAGGCCGGTGCCGCGGCGGTCAAGGAGTACTTCCCCAACTCGAACGAGCAGCAGAGCCTCGCTGAGCTGAACGCGGTCCTGCCGCTGCTGTGCGCCGGCGGCGCGAAGGTCGTCGGCAAGGCGACCGACGAGAGCTGGGCGCGCACCCAGGACCTGCTGTCCTCGGTCGAACTCCTGCCCGCCGGAACCGACGCCACCACCTACTACTCGAACGACTTCCTCCCTGAGGAGGCGGAGATGCAGCAGTGCCAGGACAACAAGCCGGTGCCGCTGGCCGCGAAGTGAGCCCGCAGGCGAACACCGCGCACTGATCTGTGGAAAGGAGGGACCACGTGCCACACGACATCCCGCGGCAAGGGCTGCTCTACGAGGACCTGTACGTCGGACTCGCATTCCGCAGCCCGGGACGCACCATCACCGACGCCGACGTACTCGGGTTCGCCGCGTTGACCGGTGACTTCTCCGAGGTGCACACCAGCGACGTCTACGCGAAGGCCAGCCAGTTCGGTCGACGGATCGCGCACGGCATGCTGGGCCTGGCCTACGCACACGGCCTGATGTGGCCGCGTACCGAGATGCTGCGCAACACCGCTATCGCATTCCTCGGAATCAAGGACTGGCGGTTCAAGGCCCCGATCTTCATCGGCGACACGATCTTCGTCGAGTACTCGGTGGCCGAGATGCGCGACAGCGCGTCCAAGCCGACCCAAGCGATCGTGACCTTCGACGTACGCGTCGTCGACCAGGACGGACGTGTCTGCCAGGAGGGGCAGAAGGTGGAACTGCTGTCCAAGGTCCCCCTCGGCGGCGTCGAAGCGAGCGGAAAGGCACAGTCATGACCGCACGCACCACAGCGGCCGTCACCCGGTCGGGGACTTCGATCTCCATCGAGTCAGTCAGCAAGACCTTCGGGCTCGACAGCCCGAACCCGTTCCAGGCGCTGAAGCCGGTCGACATGAACATCAAACCCGGCGAGTTCATCTCCATCGTCGGCCCCTCCGGATGCGGCAAGAGCACCCTCATGCTCATGGTCGCCGGACTGCTCGACCGCACGACCGGCGACATCCGCGTCGGGGGTGAATCGGTGAAGCGGCCCATCACGGATGTGGGTATCGCGTTCCAGGATCACCTCCTCCTCGAGTTCCGGACCGCTATCGACAACGTCATGCTCCAGGCGACGATCCGTGGCCTACCAGAGCAGGAGATCCGCAGCCGCGCGGAGCAGCTGTTCGAGCGGTTGCGGCTGACCAAGGCGATGAAGAAGTACCCCCGTCAGCTTTCCGGCGGGATGCGCCAACGGGTGTCGCTGATCCGGACACTCGTGCACAACCCGTCGGTTCTCATGCTCGACGAGCCCTTCGGTGCGCTCGATGCGCTGACCCGCCTGCAGGTCCGTACCGACCTTGAGGCACTGTGGATGGAGCGGCGCCCCACGGTCCTGTTCATCACGCACAGTGTGGAGGAGGCTGTCGGGCTCTCCGACCGGATCTTCGTCATGAGCCCCAGTCCGGGAGAGGTCGTCGATGAGATCGTCGTCGACCTGCCCCGCCCGCGGCCGATCGCGCTCGGGGAGTCTCCCGAGTTCGGCAAGTACGCTGACCGGATCTACCAGCACTTCGAGCGGCTGGGCGTGCTCCATGGCATCGAACTGCCGAAGGCGCAGTCATGACGGTGGGCAACGCGTCCCGGTTCCTGGATCGCCGCGCGCTGGTGACCGGCGCCGGCCAGGGGATCGGACGGGCCATCGCCGAGCGGCTCGCCGCAGAGGGCGCACATGTCGTCGTCGCTGATGTCGACGAGGACCTGGCGCGCGAAGCGGCGAGCGCTCTGCGGGCCGTCGGCGGCTCCGCGGAGTCCGCGAGGGTCGACGTCTCGGACCCGGCCTCGCTGGCCTCGCTCGGCGACCTGCTGGGCCGGGTCGACATCGTCGTCGCCAACGCCGGTATCCAGACCTTCGGACCGCTACTGGAGTTGAGCGTCGAGGACTGGGACCGCGTGCTGGCGGTGAACGCCCGAGGTACGTTCCTGACCCTGCAACTCGCGGCGCGGCTCCTACCGGACGGCGGCAGTGCCGTGACGGTGGCCTCGATCCAGGCGTCGTTGCCGAACGTGATGTCGGCGAACTACGCGGCGTCGAAAGCGGCGGTCGTCAGCACGACCAAGACGTTCGCCGCTGAGTTGGCGCCACGTGGGATCCGGGTCAACGCGGTTGCCCCGGGCCGCATCGACACGCCGCTGGCCCAGCGGGCAAACGTCGAACTCGGCCGCATGGTCGACACGGATCCGGCGCAGATGCTGGCCGAGCGCGTTGCCACCATCCCGCTCGGCCGCACTGGCCGGCCCCAGGAGGTGGCGGCCGCAGTGGCGTTCCTCGCCTCCGACGACGCCTCCTACATCACGGGGGAGACGCTGAATGTCTGCGGCGGGGACGTGATGCTCTGATGAACACCACCGCACTCGCGACGGTCCGGCTCGACCGCTCCGGCCCCGTGTGGCTGGTGCGGCTCGACAACCCGCCGCTGCACCTGATGACGCTGGACATGCTCGCCGAGTTGGCCGAGACCTTCCGCCGTGCGGCCGAATCCGACGCACGAGCCCTCGTCCTGGGTGCGGCCGACGGGCGGGCGTTCTGCGCCGGCAGCGACATGCGTGAGTTCGCGGGGTTGGGGGAGCAGGCCGCCGAGCGCAAGGTGCTCGTCGAGGACCGCATGTTGCGGATGCTCGCCCGGCTGCCGTTCCCCACCATCGCCGCCATCGACCAAGCGGCGCTGGGCGGCGGCCTGGAGCTCGCCCTCGCCTGCGACCTGCGGGTGGTGCGGCAGGGCGTCCGCCTGGGGCTACCGGAGGTGAAGATCGGCGCGCTCGCCGCTACCGGAAGTCAGCGGCTCACCAAACTCGTCGGACCGGGGCGGGCCAAGCAGTTGCTCTTGACCGGGGAGACCATCGACGCGGCAACGGCCCGGGATTGGGGCCTGGCGACCGAGGTCGTCGACGGCTCCGCATGGGAGCGCGCCGTCGAACTCGCCGAACTGCTCGTGTCACGCAGTGCGTTGTCGCTTCGGCTGGCGAAGCAGCTCGTCGACGAGGCGACCGACCTGCCGCTCAACGCGGGTCTGGTGCGTGCGTCGGACGCACTGGAGCTCATCTTCGCAAGTCGCGAACTCAGCGAAGGTGTTACGAGCTTCCTCGCCAAGAAGGATTGATCGGTCATGACGCTCACCCTCAAGTCCGCCCCAGGGGACGGCTATAGGCGTCCCGGCCTGGTGCTGACGCCCGAGGAAGCGGTGGCGCTGATCCCGGCGGGTGCCACGGTCGCCGTGGGCGGCAGCGGCTCCCTGCTGCAGGTGCCGGAGACCCTGCTCGCCGCCCTCGAGCAGCGCTGGCGCAGGGAGCAGGAGCCCAACGACCTGACCGTCGTGCACGTCATGGGGCTCGGCGACCACCAGGGCCGGGGGATCGACCACATCGCCATCGAAGGGCTGGTGCGCAGGTTCGTCGGTTCGCACTTCGTCCTCTCGCCCCGTCAGCAGCGAGCGATAGCCGACAACCGGGTCGAGGCGATCGGATTGCCTGCCGGCACCATCTCGTTGCTGTACCGGGAGATCGCCGGCGGACGTCCGGGGCTGTTCACGGACATCGGCCTGGGCACGTTCGTCGACCCACGCCAGGAGTGGGGGCGGATGAACGAGCATACCCGGGAAGGTCTCAGTGAGCTGATCACCCTCGCCGGGCGCGAGTGGCTCTTCTACCCCCGTTTCGACGTCCACTTCGGGCTGCTGCGCGCCACGGTGGCCGACGGACACGGCAACCTGGCGATGGACGACGAAGCCGCCTTCAGCGACAACCTCGCCATCGCCCAAGCTGTCCACAACAGCGGCGGCACGGTGGTGGCCGAGGTGAAGCGGATCGTCGCCCCCGGGGAACTTCCCGCCGGGCGGGTCACGGTGCCCGGAGCGCTCGTGGACCACGTCGTGATCACCGACTGGCCGAATCAGACCCCCATCACCCTCAGCGACCCGCGCCGGACCGGTGTGGAAGCGAACCGGCCCACGGCCGTCACACCGCTGCGCTTCGATCACCGCAAGGTGGTGGCGCGCCGCGCCGCGCAGGAGATCCACGAAGGCGATCTCGCCAATCTCGGTGTCGGCATGGCGAACGGCATCTCCTACGTGGCGCTCGAGGAGGGCTTCCTCGACCGGTTCACGCTCAGCATCGAGCAGGGCGTGTTCGGCGGGCTGCCCGGCGTGGGCCTGGATTCGGGAACGGCGATCAACCCGACGGCGATCGTGGACATGTCGAGCCAGTTCGACCTGTACGACGGCGGCGCCCTGGACTTCGCGGGTCTGGCGTTCGCCGAGTTCGATGCCGAAGGCAACGTCAACGTGGCTGGCGTGAACGGAACGCCGATCGGCCCCGGTGGCTTCATCGACATCAGCCAGAAGGCCAGGACCGTCGTGTTCTGCGGCACCTTCCGCGGTGGTGACCTCGACGTGCGGGTCGGGGAGGGCCGCCTGGAGATCGTGCGGGACGGCCGCTACGGCAAGCTGGTCGATCGGGTCCAGCGCATCGCCTTCGACGGCCGACGAGCGCGCCGCGCGGGGCAACGGGTCCGCTACGTCACCGAGCGGGCGGTGTTCCGGCTCGGCGCTGACGGCGTCGAACTGATCGAGATCGCGCCCGGAGTCGACCTGCGGCGCGACGTCCTTTCCCAGATGGGTTTCACCCCCATCATCCGCGAGCCACTTCGGGAGATGGACGCGCGGCTGTTCCGCCCGGAGCCGGCGGGGCTGCGTTGCCTGCCTCCACGCCGCCCCGGATGACCCGCCGTCCTTCCCGGCCTCAGACACAGAAAGGTAGATCTCATCGTGACCGATGCGTTCGAGGGAGTTCGCATCCTCGACTTCACCCAGCTCGAACAGGGCCCGTCCGCGACGCAGATGCTCGCCGACTTCGGAGCCGACGTCATCAAGGTCGAACGCATCGACGTGGGTGAGATCGGGCGCAATCAGGCCCCGTTCCTGGGCGACGGATACAGCCCGCACTGGTCCGCGACGAACCGGAACAAGCGGAGCATCAGCGTCGACGTGAAGTCGCCCGAGGGCCGCAAGCTCATCCTGGACCTGGCCAGGAACGCCGACATCGTGGCGAGCAACTTCCGGCCGGGTGTCATGGACCGCCTCGGGCTGGGCTACGAGGATCTGTCGGCGGTCAACCCGCGCATCATCGTCGCGTACGCCTCGGGGTACGGCCTCAGTGGGCCGTACACCCATCGGCGCGGGCAGGATCTGGCGGCGCAGGCCATCAGTGGCCTGATGGCCCTGTCCGGCACCGAGGACGCCGGCCCGATGCCGACCGGCACGTTCATGATCGACTATGTCGCCTCCATGCAGTTCGCCCTGGGCATGATGGCCGCGCTGGCGGCCCGGGAGCGTACCGGCCGCGGGCAGGTCGTGGACTCGAACCTGATGAACGCCGCGATCACGACGCACCTGCAAGAGGGCACCACGTTCCTGAGTACCGGCCAGCGTTATCCACGTCCGCCAGCCAACATCGCCCACGCGCACAACACGGCGCTCTACGGCTACTACCAGGCCGCCGACGGACTGTGGTTCGCCCTCATCGGTGAGTACTACGTGGACGAACAGTGGCGGCGGGCCGCACGCGCCTGTGGCCTGACCCCGGAGCAGACCGACGACCCTCGGTTCCAGAGCATCGAGGGTCTGCGAGAACACGTCCACGAGACCCGCGATCTGCTGGCGGAGGCGATCGCGCGCTTCCCACGCGACGAGATCATGGCTCGGTTCGAGGCGGAGGACGTTCTCGTAGCGCCCGTTCACGACTATGACGCCGTCTTCGAGGACCCGCAGGTCCGGCACAACAACCTCGTACTCGAGGCGGACGTCGCCGGAGTCGGACCGGTGCGTTTCGTCGGCATGCCGATCTCGCTCTCCGAGACCCCAGCCCGCCTGCGCATGGTGCCCCCCAAGGTGGGCCAGCACAACGAAGAGGTCCTCCGAGCGGCCGGGCTCAGCCCCGAAGAGATCGCCAACCTGAAGTCAGCCGGAGTCATCGGCTCTGAGTCGGATCGCGAGGCGGCGGGCGGGCGGCCGGCCTGGTCCTGACTGCCGACCTCCCTCCCAACGCTTCGCCCAAGGAGAAATTCGTGGACACGCTCACGACCGCCAAGCTCACCATCCCCACCGCTGACGGCGGGACCACAGTGCACGTCATGCACGAACCGGTCGACTACCCGCGCCATCAGGGGCCCTTCGAGTCCCGAACCGTGCTCGCTGCGGCACACGTCGTCGTGGACGCCCGTGCCGACTACACCCCAGGGGAGCAGACTCCCATCGACTGGGAAGCCACGATCGCCTTCCGCAAGCACCTGTTCAGCTACGGAGTGGGCATCGCCGAAGGCATGGACACCTCCGAGCGCGGTCCCGGCGGTCTCCAGTGGGGACAGGCCAAGGAGTTGATCCGGCTGGGTGTGGCCGCCGCGCGGGAAGAAGGCGCCGCGGTCGTGGCCGGCGCTGGCACGGACCAGATCACGTCCAGCAACCCCAGCCTGGGCGAGGTCGTCGACGCGTATCTCGAGCAGCTCGACTGGGTCCAGGCCCAAGGGAGCGCCGCGGTGATCCGCGCCAGCCACGCCCTTGTCGCTGCCGCCCGCAACGAGGACGACTACCTCAAGGTCTACGGCCAGGTCCTCGCGCAGGTGGAGAAGCCCGCCATCGTGCACTGGCTCGGAACCGGATTCGATCCCTCGCTCGCCGGATACTGGGGACACGCCGACCCCGTCGAGGCGATGAATGTCGTCGTCCGCATGGCCGAGGAGAACTCCGCGCGCCTCGACGGGATCAAGTTCAGCCTGCTGGACGAGGAGCTCGAAAAGGAGTTCCGCCGGCGTCTGCCGGAAGGCGTGAAGGTTTACACCGGCGACGACTACGGGTACACCAACCTCCTGCTGGGCGACGGTGAGCACCACAGCCACGGACTGCTCGGTGTGCTCGACCCCATCGCCCCGGTCGCGTCCCTTGGATTCTCCGCGCTCGACAAGGGCGACGAGGCGGGCTTCGTCGAGGCCATGAACTCCTCGATCCCCCTCGCGGTCAAGATGTTCGAGCCACCGGCCGACCGCTACAAGATCGGTACCGTCTTCATCGCCTGGCTGTCCGGGCACCAGGACCACTTCCGGATGGTCACCGGTCGGGAAGGATTCCGCTCGCTGCAGCACCTCACCGACCTCTTCGTTCTCGCCGACGAGATCGGCCTGTTCCCCGATCCCGCTCTGGCAGCGCACCGCATGCGACTGCTCCTGGCTGCGAGCGGCATCGAATGACGGCGTCCCGCGACCAGCTCATCTCCCCACGCGACGCGAACTGGGCCGAGGCGCTGCCCCCAGCGCGCGGCGTCACCGCAGCCGAGATCCGCGCCCACCTCAGCGAAGCACGCCGGCTCGTCGTGCTCGATGACGACCCGACCGGCACGCAGACCGTCCGGGACGTCCCCGTGCTCACGCGCTGGGACGTCGAGGACGTGCGGTGGGCACTGCGCCAGGGGGCCCCCGGCTTCTACGTGCTCACCAACACCCGAAGCCTCTCCCCGGCAGCGGCGGCCGAACGCAACCGGGACGTGGCCCGGGCATGCCTGGAGGCGGCTCGACTCGAAGACGTACAACTCGCGTTCGCGAGCCGGGGAGACTCCACGCTGCGAGGACACTTTCCCCTCGAAACGGACGTGCTGGCCGAGGTCCTCGCGGAACACGGTCAACCCACGCACGCGGTGCTCCTCTCGCCGGCGTACATCGATGCCGGGCGCGTCACCGTGGCCGGCATCCACTGGGCGGCAGGACCGGCCGGTCTCACCCCCATCGCCGACGGCGAGTACGCGCGCGACGCGACGTTCGGATACCGCTCGTCGCGTCTCGCGGAGTGGGTGGAGGAGAAGAGCGGCGGTCGGCTCCGTGCTGACCAGGTGGCCGAGGTCCACCTCGCGGACATCCGGGCCGCCGGCGGCGGCGCACTGGGCGCCGTCCTGTCCGCGGCGCAGGACGGCCAGGTCGTGGCGATCGACGCTGCCACCGACGACGATCTACGCGCGGCGGTGTTGGACATCCTCGCCGCCGAACGTGCCGGAGTCGGCATCGTTGCACGGGTCGGGCCGTCGTTCGTACGCGCGCGACTCGGGCAGGAGGACGGCTCACGCATAGCCGACGAGCGCCTCGCCCAACTGGTCGATCCCGACTCGCACGGCCTGGTCGTCGTCGGTTCGCACGTGGGCCTGACCACGCGGCAGCTCGACGCGCTGCGACAGCGCCGTTCCCCCACCGAGATCGAACTCGACGTCGCCAAGGTGATGGATCCGGCGGACCGGGCCGCGCATGTCGAGCAGGTGGTGCGGCAGGCGGTAACGGCACTGGCCGACGACCTGGTGGTGGTGCGCACATCACGTCGACTCGTCACCGGGGCCGACGCCAACGGGAGCCTCGACATCGCTCGGACGGTGAGCGCGGCGCTGGTGGACGCGACCGCCCGGATCGTCGGACAACGCCGTCCGTCCTTCGTCGTCGCCAAGGGGGGCATCACGTCGTCCGACGTGGCGACCCAGGCTCTTCGCCTGGATCGGGCCTGGATCAGAGGGCCGATTCTCGACGGCATCGTGTCGCTGTGGGAGGCGGCCAGCGGCTTTGCCGCCGACCTGCCCTACGTGGTGTTCGCCGGCAACGTCGGCGGTGACACCTCGCTGGCGGACGTCGTCGAGCGGCTGGAGAAGGCATCTGGAAGATCGGAGAAACCGGCATGAGAGTGATGATCACCGGGGGGTCCGGATTCCTCGGCACCCTGTTGGCGCGCCGCCTCCTCTCCGGGGAGGTCGGCGTCGGCGGCAGCGCACCCCAGCGTGTCCAGGAGCTCCTGCTCGTCGATCTGGTGGCACCCCAACCGGACCTCCTCGCCGACCCGCGAGTGGTGCCGATCACCGGTGAACTGGAGGCGCAGTTGCCCACCCTGGGCACAGCCGACCTCGTGTTCCACCTTGCCGGGGTCGTCAGCGGTGCCGCAGAGGCCGACTTCGACCTCGGCATGCGCACGAACGTGGACGGCACCCGCGCCCTCTTCGAATGGGCTCGCCGGCTTTCCACGCCTCCGGTACTGGTCTTCTCAAGCTCGCTCGCGGTCTTCGGCACCAACCCCGCCGGCGAGGCCGTCGAAATCGTGCGGGACGACACCCTGCCGACACCGCAATCCAGCTACGGGACACAGAAATTCATCGGCGAGCAACTGCTCGCCGACTACACCCGCAGGGGTTTCATCCGCGGACGGAGCGTACGCCTGATGACCGTTTCCGTGCGGCCGGGCAAGCCGAACGCGGCAGCATCGAGCTTCCTCTCCGGGATCATTCGAGAGCCGATCGCGGGGCAGCGGGCCAACTGTCCGGTACCCCCCGACACCGCCATCGCCCTCTGCTCACCGAGCCGCACGATCGACGGACTGATCCGGGCCGCTGAGGTCGACGACGTGACCTGGGGCAGCCGTACCGCGCTGAACCTCCCCGCGCTCACCACCACGCCCCGCGAGATGGTGGAAGCGTTGGAACGGGTGGTCGGTACCGGCACCAGCGACCTGATCGACTGGATCGACGACCCCGCCGTCCGCGCCATCGTCGGCAGCTGGCCCGCGCGCTTCAGCACGGAACGCGCGGAATCGCTGGGCCTGCTGCCTCCGCCCGACTTCGACGCGATCATCCGCGAGTACCTCACGACCATCACCGGCAGCGACGCCGGACAGGCTCGGGTCGGCGGGCCTGGTGAGCAGACCTGATCCGACTCTGCACCCTGATCACCGCGCGGCATGGCGCCGATGGCGTCCAGGGCGGGCGAGTCGGTGATACCGCCTTCGGGGAACGGCGAGACGCGGTACTGACCCTGGCGTCAGGCGACGCAGAGTCCAGAAAGCCGCCACGGCGTCACCGTCCGCGAGCTACCGCCTCGGCCGCCACTGTCGCGAACGAGCGACCAGAGCGAGCCAGAGCCCGGCGGGGTGGCGTGACAGCCATTGGCGATGCCGGTCACGTAGGACGTCGCGCTGCGCGGTGTTCGGCAGCAGCACGTCCGGGTGGCATAGGTACGCTACTGCGTGAAGTAGGCGGCGCTCTCCGCGTCTGCCGGGTAGTAGGACTCGATCGCGATTTCATCGATCGTGATGTCCACCGGGGTGCCGAATGTGGTGATGGTCGAGAACAGCCGCAGCTCGCGTCCGTCGATACGAAGGATCATCGGTAACACGACGTCCGGTTCGATCCGTTGGCTCGACGCATTCTCCGGTTCGGGCGCCAACAGTTCTTCGTAGAGTGCGGTGAGTTCAGGGTCGGGAGCAGTGGCGAGCTGACGCGAGATCCGGGTGCGGAACACCGCGCGTACGTCGGCCAGGTTGACGACCATGCGAGCGAGCCCGCGCGGGTCCAATCCCAGTCGCACCAGGTTGACCGGCGGCCGCAGCAGGTCAGGATCCACCTGTGCGAAGAACGGGTTGACAGCGCGATTGGTCATGACGATGTTCCACCGGCGGTCGAAGACCACCGCCGGGTATGGTTCGTGCGCGCGAAGCACCCTGCGGACCGCGTCGTGGACGGCTGACAGCGCGTTGTCGTCGAGCGGACGCTCGGCGTACCGAGGTGCGAAGCCGGCGGCGAGCAGCAGCCGGTTGCGATCACGCAGTGGTACGTGCAGTTGATCCGCGAGTCGGAGGATCATGTCGGCGCTCGGCTTGGACTTACCGGTCTCGACCAGGCTGACGTGACGAGCCGAGACGTCCGCAGCGATCGCGAGGGCCAGTTGGCTGAGTCCCCGGCGCTGCCGCCACTGCCGTAGGAGTTCCCCGACCGTGTACACGATCACGAAGCGTACTCATCGTCGAGTCGGACGCCATGAAATCCGAGTTCATCGACAATCGAGACGGCCACGGAAACACTGCATCCATGACCATGGAGAACAAGAGCATCGTCCAACGGGCGCTGGCAGGACTGATCGAGACGGGTGACGTCGACGCGCTCGCACCGTTTCTGAGTGATGACTTCGTCCACCACAGGCCGGGTACAACCACATCGACCAAGTCCGAATGGCTCGCCGCCGTCCGGGCTGCGCTGGTGCCGCTCGCCGACATGCAGGTCGAGATTCATCAGGTGCTGGCAGACGGCGATCACGTCGTGATGTACTCGCGGCGCTGGCTTCCCGACGCAGGAACGGAAATCGCGGTCGTCGACATCTGGCGGATCGACGACGGGCTGATAGCCGAGGCATGGGAAATCATCGAGCCGGTGGCCCAGGTGGCCGCCAACCTGGTGTGGTGGGAACCCGCTCAGCACTGACCATGCGAAAGCACCCGCACCGTGGCGGAGACCAGGGCGTTGCCGTCGGTCCCTCGCCCACAGCAACCGATGAGCGCCCGGAGGGCGGGCCGGGGTCGTCGGGCGTCGGCCGGGGGTGTTCAGGATTCCCGGGTGGACCGTCGGCGCGCCACGACGACGGTTCCGGCGGCGATGATCATGGCGGCCAGGATCGCGCCACCGATCAGGAGCGGCGCCCCCGGTCCGTCGTCGGTGTCGCGGGCCGCAACGGCGGAGCTGGCCGCAGTGGAACTGCTCGGCGTGGTGGACGGCGCGGCCGTGGGGGCCGTCGTGGCTGACGCGGCTGCGTCGGGGCTGGCGGTGGGGTCGGCGACGGTGAACTGGTACGAGCCTTGCACCGGGTGCCCGTCGGCGGAGACGACCCGGTAGGCGACGGTGTAAGTGCCGTTGGTCAGGACCTGGTCGATGGTGATGGTGCCTTTGGTGCCGGTGACGGCGGGCTCGCTGGTGGACACCTTCTGCTGCGCGGCGTCGGACAGGGTGATGGTGGTGTACGCGGGGTTCAGCTCCTGCATGAACTCCAGCGTGATCTCCTTCGGAAGCGAGGTGAGCTGGGCGTTCTTCGGCGGGGTGGCGGACTTGAGGGTGTTGTGGGCGGCGGCCGGAACAGCGGGCACCAGCAGCAGCGTCACCGTGGTAAGCGTGGCGGCGAGTAGGCCGGCGAAGCTCGGGCGGGCATGGGTGGGCATGTCTCTCCTGTCGGCTCAGCCGAGAAGCTGTTGGCCGACCCAGCCGCCCTCCGGGCAGCCGGGCGGGACCGCGAAGACAGCCGAGCCGATCGGGGTGGTCCATTCATTGAGCAGGTCCCGTTCGGCGAGGCGTCGCTGGATGGGCAGGAACTGCTTCGTGATGTCGGCCTGGAACGACGCGAAGATCAGCCCGCTGTCGGCGGTGCCATCGGCGGCGGGCGCTCCGTCGTAGTTGTAGGAGCGACGCAGGAGCTTCAGCCGATCGTCGGTGACGTGGGCCCGGGCCAGGTGAGAGAAGTCGGGAATGACGGTGAGCCCGTCGGGACCGAGGGCGTCGAAGTCCGGTTCGTCGTGCTCGGCGGTGCCGGTGAGCGGTGCCCCGGTGTCGAGGCGGCGGCCGACGGACAGCTCTCGATCGGTGCGCCCGAGCAGATCCCACGTCTCCAGGTTCATGCTGATCCGCCGCACCACGAGGGTGGTGCCGTCACGCAGCCAGTCGGGACCGTCGTGGATCCATACCGCCGTCTCCATCGGTCCGCCGGGCTTCGGGTTGGCGGTGCCGTCGAGCTGGCCGAACAGGTTCCGTTGGGTACGGCCGGGTTCGGCGCCGGCGGCTCGGCGGAAGCCCTGCTGCACCCATGCGACGGTGGCGAAGGGGCGGCTGTCCTTGACCAGCACCCGTTGGGCGTGAGCGACGGTGAGCGGGTCGTCGGCGCAGATCTGGAGCAGCAGGTCCCCACCGGACCAGTGGGGCTGGAGCCGGTCGATGCGGAAGGACGGCAGGTCGGCCACCGACGGTGGTCGCCGGTCGTCGAGCCCGGCGGCGCGGTAGAGGCCGGGGCCGAAGCCGAAGGTGACGGTCAGCCGGGCAGGCAGCAGACCGAGTTCGGGTTCGGTGTCGGCGAGGGCGGGCCGGCCCTGAGTGAGGCGAGCGGCGTCGTCGGAGAGCAGCCGCAGCATCCGCCCGAGCGCGGCCCGGTCGGTTCCTGGCTTCAGGGTGAACGTGACGAAGGCCGCGTGCGCCTGTGGTTCGGTGGTGACACCGGCCTGCCTGGCTCCGTGGAACGGCTCCACCGCGGTGCCGACCTGCGCCACCGGCACCGTGTCGGCGGGACGTACCTCGGGGTTGGTGGACCGGGCGGCGGTGACGGCGGCAGCACCGGCGAGCGCGCCCCCGGCGGCCAGGGCACCCCCGGTGAGCAGACCCCGCCTGCTCACCGGTCGGTTGGACGGACCGGTCATGACGCCGGGCTGGGGCTCGCGGGCGTCTCCGGCGTGCCGTGTCCCGGGGCGTAGCTCTCCTGAGCGCCGGTGAACGGCTTCGCCACGGCGGTGAACGTCTGGGTGCGGCCGTCGCCGAAGGTCAGGGTGAAGGTCACCTCGTCGCCGGCCCTCACCGGCTGCTTGAGATCCATCAGCATCAGGTGGTCGCCGCCGGGCTCCAGCACGTGGCTGCTGTTGGCCTTGATCACGATGCCGCCCGGCTTGGCCTGCATGACCATCTTGCCGTCCTGCATGGCCATCTCGTGCAGCTCCATCGGTGACACCTCGGTCGCCGCCGACGCGATCGTCACATCGGCGTCGCCGTCGTTGACGAATGTGCCGAACGCCGCGGTCATGCCGTTGTCCGCGGCCTTCACCCACGGGTCACGGATACCCAGCACTCCGGCGGACGTGCCCGTCGGAGCCGAGACGGTTGGTGACGGGGGCGACCCGGCGGCCGAGGAGTCGTCCGACGACCCGCAGCCGGAGATGGACCCGGCCAGGACGACGGCGCTGATCAGGGACGCCGGGCGGGCGAGCCGGCGAGTTCTGGTGCTGGGCATGACGAAATCCCTCAGTAGGTTGGTGTCGAAGTAGTCGTCGGGCCGGTGGAGTCGGAAGTTCCCTCCCGGTGCGGTATTCGTGGTCACGCCGGAAGGATCAGGCAGCCGCGTCCCCGCGATGGTGGGCCGAGCCGGGGTACTGGCAGTTCCTCCTCCGCCAGCCGCTAGGCGGAGGCGCGGCTCGAGGCCGAGGGGATCGTGACCGCCGCCCGACGGGAGGCGGAGGCGATTCTGAACCGGGCACACGAACAGGCGGCCGGGACCACCGGAACTCCGGCTCCGTCTCCCGTACCGCCCGCCCGGCTGCCGTCACCGGATGAAGATCCGGGCACGCACACCTGGCGGAGGCGGAGGTGAACCGTCTGCTGCCGCAGTGGCGGGCACCTGAACCCACGCACCAGGTGGCCAGTTCGACGAGCCGTGCCGAGCGCGGCGTCGACCGGCGTGAGTCGCGCGACGCGGGCCGACCCCAATGGCGACCAGACGCTCGGTCGTTTGCCATTGGAGACGGCCCGCTGGTGTCAAGGGCGCACTACCGGGACGAGGTATCTGTCGCGGGAGATCGGTCAGCGAGGGGCGGTGAAGGTGTACAAGTCCGACGCGGTGTCGTCGAAGTAGGGTGACCACCACAAGGTCGGTGCCGCGTACGAGTTGAGCGTGCTGTTGACCCCGTTGAGGTAGCCCCAGTTCCCATCCCAGTTGATCAACCATGGGCCGCCGCTGGCGCCTGCGGTCAGGTCGCAGTTGATGCGGATCCGCGCCCCGGACTTGGTCGAGTTGCCGCTGCACCTCATCAGGTTGCCGCCGTCGAACGGCGCGTCGCTCGGGTAGCCGAAGTTGTTGATGCCGACCGTGAAGCCCTGGTGCGTACGGAAACCGTGGCCGCCGAACTGGTTCACGATGTGGACGCCGTTGCGGGTGTTCATGATGGCCACGGCCATGTCGGCCTCCCAGTTGGAGCTGTCGATCCAACTGCTCCAGGTCCACAGCTCGCGGGCCGTCCAGGTGCCGTGCGGCCGAGGGTTGGCCAGGTCATCGTCGTACGCCGGGACGAACGACCAGTTGGTGGCGAGACTGCTGCCGGGCCCGCCGTGGATGCAGTGACCGGCCGTCCACACGGTGTTGTAGCCGACCGAGTTGATGACCGAGCCGGAGCAGACCCACGATCCGCCGTCCATGTTGAAGAAGACCTTGCCGTTGGTCCGGGCGGTCGGGTGGTTGGAGCCGAGGTTCGGGTTGATGGCCTGCGTGGAGTTGCCCGGGGCGCCCATCAGGCCCGCAACCGGAGGCACATTCACCGGCTTGGACCGGTTGGTCGGTGCGGCAGACGAGGTCCCTCCACTCTCGGCGAAGCGCCGCGCCGCGGCCTTGTACGCGGGAGACTCCTCGACGGGCTTGGCATTGCGCATCCGCTCGGGCGTCCAGTACGCCTCGATCGCCGCGTGGGCAGTCACCTGCGCGCCGTGCAGTTGCCTGCCGGCCGCCCACGCCTCGGCGCTGACGGCCGTGCTGACCTGACGGATGCTGTCACCGTCGGCGTGCGGGGCCGCCTGCGCAGGCTGGCTGACTGCCAGCGGCGGCAGGGCCAAGGCCAGGGCCAGGATGGGGTACGTCAGGCGCCGAGCACCGATTGTTCTTGCTCTCATCGAACATCCTTCTTCCGGGTCGTGTGGGAAACCGAAGATTGTCGCCGGTCGATATTCAGTCTCGATGCTTCACGACTGGTCGTGTGGCCATTCTGGACTAGGTCGGACCCCGTTGGACTGCCGTTGTCCCGAAGTGGACATGCGCCCGTCTATTTGTTTACTGATCGAAAAGCTGCCCGGCAATTTGTCGTGACGACGCCCGGTGGCTCTGATGCCGGTAGGCGCGTCGATGAGGGAAGACGTGACTGGGTCGCCCGCCCTGGTCGCTCGCGATCGATCAGCGGACGCTGGTCTGCGCGCACGGTGCCCGGTTGGCGGCGATGGCGGTGTCCGTAGCGTTTCCAACCGGCGCCGTCAATGCCGCTACCGTGCTTGGTGATGTCGCGTTCCGGCTAGCCAGGGATACGGTTGCGGTGCATCCAAAGCCGCTGCTAATTCGTCTCAACTACTTCGAGGGCTCGCCACGTACCAGGTAGCTCCGTGTGGAGTTCGGCCATTATCTGTGGCTGGGATCGGCGCCGTGGGAACATCCCGATCGCCGTGAATCCAGGATTCGGAAATCCTTCGGCCGAGTCGAGGTAAGGATGTCGAAGGAACGGTCCGCCGTGTCCGGTCGGTGACCGGACGCCGGAGGGGTCTCGTCCCCCGAGCGAGCTACCCGCGAATGTCCACCGCACGGTGACGACCGCGGCGGCGGAGATTCATAGGTTTCTCGTGTCCGCGGCACTCCGGTCGTGGTCTGCGAAGGAGTCGTCATGCGTCTGGTCAAACAGTTCCTCGCCGTTGCCGCCGTCGCCCTGGTCGGCAGCCAGTGCATCGCCGCCGTCGAGGGCAACTTCCTCCTCACCCTGGTGATCGGCGTCCTGACGGCCGTGCTGAGTGTGGTCGTCTACCGGTGGGTCGTGCGGCGCACCGAGCGCCGGGAGCCGACCGAACTCGCCCAGGACGGCCGGGGCGGGAAGCTGGGCCGTGGCTGGCTCATCGGCTTGGCCATGTTCGCGGCCGTCATCGCCAACATCGCGTTCGTCGGCGGTTACCACGTCGAGGGCTGGGGCTCGCCGACCGGAGCGCTGGGTCTGCTCGGGGTCATGGCGGCCGCCGCCGTCACCGAGGAGCTGTTGTTCCGGGGCGTCCTGTTCCGGATCGTCGAGGAGCGTACGGGCACCTGGATCGCCCTCGCCCTGACCGGCGTGGTGTTCGGCGCGATGCACCTGGTGAACCCGGACGCCTCCCTGTGGGGGGCGACCGCCATCGCGATCGAGGCCGGGTTCATGCTGGCCGCCTGCTACGCCGCCACCCGGAACCTGTGGGTCCCGATCGGTCTGCACTTCGGCTGGAACTTCGCCGCCGGCGGCATCTTCAGCGTCGTGGTCTCGGGTAACGGCGAGTCGAAGGGGCTGCTCGACGCCTCGACGTCCGGGCCGGTCGCGCTGAGCGGCGGCGCTTTCGGACCGGAGGGCAGCCTGTACGCGGTGCTGGCCGGTGTGGTGCTGACCGTGGTGTTCCTGTGGCTGGCCAAGCGCCGCGGGCACATCGTCCCGCGCCGCCGCCGTACGGCGCAGGCCCCGGGCCGTCGTACGGCGCAGGCCCCGGCAACCGTTACGGTCACCCGGTGATCAAGCTCCGGAGGCTCCCGGATCTGTGGCGGCAGTGGCCGACCACGATCCGGGATCTCCCGTTCGCACTGGCGCTGGCCCTCGCGGTGGCGGTTCCGGCCCTGCAACGGCAGGGTACGCAGCTCGGTGACCTCCCCGACCGCCCGTACGACGCGTGGACCGTCGGCGTCGTGGCCCTGGAGTGCCTGCCGCTGGCCGTACGCCGTCGCTGGCCGGCCGTCTGCCTCGCGCTGGTGTCGCTCGGCTTCGCGATCGACCAGCTCCGCAGCTACCACACCATCGCGGGTACGGGATTGGTCATCGCGCTCGTCGGCGCCGGCGCCTATCTGGAACGGCGCCGCTGGGTCGTCGCGGGTCTCGCCTCGGCGGCGTACGTGCTCCTGGCGATCGCCCTCGACCGGCTCGGCTCGGGTGAGGGCGTCGCCGGGTTCGCGACCTTCTACCTGCTGCTGGTGCTCGCGTGGGGCATCGGGGCGTGGCTGCGCCAGACCCGCGCCGCCGAGGCGGAACGCCGCCGCCAGGTCGAGCAGGCCACCCGTGCGGCGGAGCGTACGCGCATCGCCCGGGAACTGCACGACGTCGTCACGCACCACGTGACGGCGATGGTCGTGCAGGCCGAGGCGGCACGCTACCTGACCGGCGCGCCGGAGAAGCTGGACCGGGCCTTGACCGCGATCACCGGCACCGGCCGCCGTGCCGTCGGCGACCTGCGGCAGTTGCTCGACCTGCTCAACCCGGACCACAGCACAGAGGATCCGCGTACGCCCGCCGTCGGTGACCTGGACGCCCTCGTCGACCAGTCCCGGCAGGCCGGTCAGCCGGTCGAGTTCGTCCGGGAGGGCACGCCGTCGGCGGCCACCGGCAGCGTCGAGGTGGCGGTGTACCGGGTGGTGCAGGAGGCGCTGACGAACGCGCTGAAGTACGCATACGGCAGCCGGACCAGGGTTCACGTTCATCACGCGGAGGAGCAGACAACCGTGGAGATCAGCACCGACGGCTCCGGATCCGGTGGCGCGTCCCCAGGCGGCAGCGGGCGCGGCCTCGCCGGGCTCCGCGAGCGGATCACCGTCCTTGGTGGAGACTTCAGCGCGGGCGCGCGGGTCGGCGGCGGTTTCCTCGTACGGGCCCGGATTCCAGCCCGGAAGCCGTCATGACCGCGCCGATCCGGGTGCTGGTCTGTGACGACCAGGCGCTGATCCGTGCCGGCTTCGCGACGATCATCGACGCGCAGCCTGACATGGAGATCGTCGGGGAGTGCGGTGACGGGCGGGCGGCGGTCGACCTGGCCACCCGGCTGCGGCCGGACGTGGTGGTGATGGACGTGCGGATGCCGGTGCTCGACGGCATCGAGGCGACCCGCCTGCTGGCCGGCGTCGGGGTCGCCGAGCCGGTCAAGGTGCTGGTGGTGACGACGTTCAACCTCGACGAGTACGTGTACGAGGCGTTGCGCGCCGGTGCCAGCGGCTTCCTGCTCAAGGACGCTCCGCCGGAGCAGCTGCTCAACGGCATCCGCACGGTCACGACGGGCGCCGCGCTGCTGGCCCCGGAGGTGACCCGGCAGCTGGTGGGCCAGTATGCGGCCCGCATTCGCCCGGCCGAGGAGAACCGGGACGACGGCGTGCTGACCCGGCGGGAACTGGAGGTGCTTCGGCTCATCGCGGAGGGCCTGTCCAACAGTGAGATCGCCGCGGCGCTGGTGATCAGCCAGGAGACGGTCAAGACGTACGTGTCCCGCATCCTCACCAAGCTCGACCTGCGTGACCGGGTGCAGGCGGTGGTGTACGCGTACCGCCATGGCCTGGTCACCTGAAAGGTGTTTGATCAGGCCATGCCGTACCGAAACCGTCAATCGGACGCGATGCGATCCTCCTGTCCCGGTCGGGTCCGGCGGTCCTCCGCTGGGCCCGACGGCGCGGCTGCGCTGCCGAAGAACGTCGAGCGGAGGGCGCCACTACTTGTTTGTGCCAGGTAGTCGGGGGTAGCCAGGGCTGTCCGGGACGGGGCGGGCGGGGGCATGGCTGAGCTGAGGTTCTTCGAGAAATAAGCGGCACGGGCAGGCGTCACTCCGGACCCGGCGCGATTCCTGACCGTGGCCACCCCTGCGTACCCGCACGGAGCGGATCAGCGGCGGGAGGCGGCGGACCTGGCCGACCGTGTGGTCGGGCACGACGAGTTCGAGGACGCGGTGGTGCAGCTGCCGGAGGGCCAGCGGGCCGGGGTCCGGCCGTCGCCCCGCGCCGACCATGACCGGTGCCGGCCCGGGTGGCGGCCGTTTCGTGCCACACAGCCTCAACTGGGTCGGGAAGGAGAAGCGGTGAACTACGCCGAGTTCCTCGAAGCCGTGAAGGAGCGGGCGGGACTGCCACCGACGGAGGCGGCGAACATCATCCGAGCCACGCTGACGACGCTGGCGGAACGGCTCAGTGGCGGCGAGGCCCGGGATCTGGCCGCGCAACTTCCCGAGGAGTATCGAGGGTATCTGCACAAGGGAGTGGAGTTCGCCGAACAGTTCGATCTGGTGGAGTTCCTGAATGAGGTGCAGACGCGAGCTGGACTGGATGACCGGCGGGCTGCTGAAGGTGCTCACGCGGTGTTGATGACCCTGCGCGAGGCAGTGAGTGCGGACGAATTCGGGGATCTGGAGTCCGAGCTGTCAAAGGACATTCGGCAGTTGTTTCATCCGGCGGGCGGCCTCTGTCGGTGGCACGAGCCGACTCCCTGGCCGTGACGCGAGCCGGCTCGCCGTCACTGACGACGGAGGGCCGGCGTCACGTGCCGGCCGGTACGGCGGCGGGCCGGACCGAGAGGTCGAGTTCGCCGCCGACGACATTGACCTCGATGGTGTCGCCCGGATTCGCTCCGTCCTCGAGCAGCAGGGTCGACAGCCGGTCTTCCAGCTCACGTTGAATGCTGCGCCGCAGTGGCCGCGCCCCGTACTCGGGCTGGTAGCCCCGGTTGGCCAGCCACTGCGTGGCGTCCGGGCTGACCTCAAGGTTGATGTCCTGTGCGTGCAACCGACGGCGGGTGCGATCCAGCAGCAGGCCGGTGATCTCGAGGAGCTGGTCCCGGTCCAGGCCGGTGAAGATGATGATCTCGTCGATCCGGTTGAGGAACTCCGGCCGGAAGCGCTGCCCCAGCAGCTCCATCAGTTCCTCGCGCTGGTCGCTGACGGGACGCCCGGCCGTCTGCGCGGCCAGGATGCGGTCCGCGCCGATGTTGCTCGTCATGATCAGAATGGTGTTGCTGAAATCGACCGTGCGTCCCTGCGCGTCGGTGAGACGACCGTCGTCGAGCACCTGCAGCAGCGTGTTGAACACGTCCGCATGCGCCTTCTCCACCTCGTCGAAGAGCAGCACCGAGTACGGCCGACGGCGAACCGCCTCGGTGAGCTGACCGGCCTCCTCGTATCCGACGTAGCCCGGGGGCGCTCCGACCAGCCGGCTGACCGTGTGCCGCTCCTGGAACTCGCTCATGTCGAAGCGGATCATGCTGGACTCGTCGCCGAAGAGCGCCGCGGCGAGGGACCGGGCCAGTTCGGTCTTGCCGACGCCGGTGGGTCCGAGGAAGAGAAACGACCCGTCGGGTCGCTGGGGGTCACTCAGCCCGGAACGCGATCGGCGTACGGCGGCTGCCACAGCCCGTACGGCCTCGTGCTGGCCGACCACGCGCTCGTGCAGTAGCTCCTCGATGCGCCGCAACCTCTGCTTCTCCACCTCGGTGAGCTGGGTGACGGGAACACCGGTACGGCGGCTGACCACCTCGGCGATATCACCCATCTGCACCTCGGGCACCGGAGGTGGGCCCTCCTGCGCCGCCGCCAGGTCCCGCTCGGCCGCATCGATCTCGGCTTTCAGCGCACCCGCGCGCTGATAGTCCTCGTTCGCCACCGCGCTGTCCTTCTCCCGGCGCAGCTGGGACAGCCGCTTCTCGATCTCTTTCTTGTCCGGAGCCGGGGTGCGGGAACGCAACCGGACCCGCGCTCCTGCCTGGTCGAGCAGGTCGATGGCCTTGTCCGGCAGAAACCGGTCGGTGACGTAGCGGTGGGACAGTTCAGCTGCGGCGTCCAGCGCTTCGTCCGTGTAGCGCACCTGATGGTGCGCCTCGTACCGGTCACGGACACCCTTGAGGATTGCGACGGTGTCCTCCACGCTCGGCTCCGACACCAGGATCGGCTGGAACCGGCGCTCCAACGCAGGGTCCTTCTCGATGTAGCGACGGTACTCGTTCAGGGTCGTCGCACCGACCACGTGCAGTTCGCCGCGGGCCAGGGCGGGCTTGAGCATGTTGCCGGCATCCATCGCCCCCTCGCCACCGCCGCCCGCGCCGACAACGGTGTGTAGTTCGTCGATGAAGAGGATCAGCCCGTCCTCGGCGGCCGTGACCTCCTGGATCACATTCTTCAGTCGTTCTTCGAACTCGCCGCGGTACTTGGTACCCGCCACCATCCCGGACAGGTCGAGTGCGACCACGCGCCGGTCGGCCAGGGTTTCGGGTACCTCGTCGTTGACGATGCGCTGTGCGATGCCCTCGACGATCGCCGTCTTTCCGACCCCCGGCTCACCGGTGAGCACCGGGTTGTTCTTCGTACGCCGGGAGAGCACTTCGATCGTGTCGTCGATCTCGTCGTCACGCCCGACGACCGGATCGAGCCGACCGGCCCGGGCATCCTCGGTGAGGTCCCGTCCGTACTGGTCAAGGGTGGGGGTGCTGCTGGCCCCGCGCCCGCCGGCACCGCCGGCCGGCGGCGTGGGCCCGGTGGCGGCTCCACCGAGCGCCCGCAACGCCCGGCCTGCGGTCGTCTCCGGGTTCGCGGCGATGCCGAGCAGGATGTGTTCGGGGCCGATGTACGTCGCGCCGGACCGTCGCGACTCGCGGTGCGCGTCGAGCAGGGCGCGCTTCGCCGCCGGTGCGAGTGGTGGGGTGTCCTCGCGTGGCCTGTCCCTGGGGACGGCCGACTCAATCTGGCGGGCCAGGTCGTCCGGGTCCGCGCCGCTCGCGTCGAGGATCCGGCGGGTGGGGTCGGACTGGGTGGCGGCCCACAGCAGGTGTTCGACGTTGAGGTACGGACTGCCCCACTGCGTGGCCTGCTCGGCTGCCCGTTGCAGGAGTTGCCGCGATTCGGTGGAGAGCAACCGGGACAGGTCGACCCGCTCCACCGGGCGTCCCGCGAACGGGTCGCCTCCGAAGAACCGACTCATCAGGTCATCCAAGGAGCCGCCAGGGATGCGGAACGCGTCGAGCGACATCTCATACCTTTCTGTCGGCTGGGTGGTCCTCGGCACAGGCCCATCTGAACGCTACGCACTTTTTGTCCGGCGAAGGTGGCTTTTGCGATTCGTGGGTCCGTGGGGAGGGTGGCTCGGGCTCGCCGACGAGATCCAGCGGGTGGTCGCGAGCCCATCGCCGGCCGCGTCCTGCGCGTCGGCGACGCGGTCTACCTGCCCGCCGCCGCCAGCAACCGGGATCCGGCCGCCTTCCCCGACCCGGACGCGCTGGACATCTCCGGCCGCTGGTGCCGCCCTGGCGGCCACTGAGGATGTGACACCACAGCGAATGGTTTTCCTGGCCGTCACCAGGCTGGCGGTGCTCACGCTGGTATCACTGTCCAGCGAGCGCGCTTTCTCACCGCTCTCCGCGTACCGCCGTTTACGTTCCCGTGCCTCGCCCCGGTTGGTCCTCGTAGCGGACCACGGCGGAGCCTCAGCGTCACGGGGCGGCGACAAAGCGTGCCACTACCGATGGTCCCCGCATGGATCCCCTCGACCGAACTGCTCTCGGTGTCGCTCGGGTCGTGGTCGGCTTGGCCCTGTTCGCGGTGGCGGCGTGTGGCACAACAGCGCCAACGGAACCGGGCGATACCTCTCCGCCCACCTCCGGCACGAGTTCGGGCTCGCCGTCGTCGGAGAGCACATCCTCGGTGGCGGAACCCCTGCGGCAGCCGCACGAAATCCTGTCCAACAACATTCGCCTGGCCCGTGCCGCCTGTAAGGGGTGCGGCGGGGAACTTAACCTCGACGCATCAGCGGCTCGGAAGTCGATCGGCCTGTTGATGAGGGAGCACGCCCAGCACAAGGACTTTGTGCTCACCGAAGTGAACGCGGAGCGGGCATTGTATGGGCCATCCGGTTCGACGCCGAGGCTGGCCGGTGCCAACAAGCCCCCACCCGACGTTTCCTTTCGGGACGCTAGCGGGCGGGAGGTGTACCGGCGAGAGGTCAAGACCTTCAGCGGAACGCCGACCACGTTCGCGCGGCAGTTCGAGGACTACGCGAAGAAGTTGGACTATCGGGGTGAGCTGTATGTGCAGGTACCCAGGGGGACGGACCCACAACGGCTGATGGAGGCGTTCTGGGCCAAAAATCGCGACGATCGCCGCTTGGCGAGGTACGCGGACGTGTACGTTGCCTTCCACACGCCCGATGGCCGACCGTCAGGGTTGTGGATGCTGGGGGCTCGTGGAATGGGCGTACCCGGTTAGAGAGGGGACAGGTGGGGGCATCGGCGTTTCTCTACTGCTCGTGCAACCGGATCTGCTGGGGACTCGGCAAGCCGTTGCGTGAGCAGCCCGGCGGCCCCGTGATCAGGTACGCCGGCAATCCAGGTCAGCCGGTCTTCTCGCAGTCCCGGCTGGTGTCCAGCGCGTTGTGGAAACTGCTTGTCGACCATCTCGGCCACCAGCTGCGGGTGGCCCACGACTGGGATCCCGAACTGCACCGCCAGATGGAGAGCGGTGTGCTGCCGGCGATGCTCGACGCGGACGGCGACCTGGACATTTCCCTTCCTGCCTACCTTGCTGGCTGGCCGGAGGATGGGTTCGCGGAGCTATGGTCCGCCGGTTTCGATGCCTCCGACGAGGGATTTCTGACCTGCGAGCGCTGCCCTGAGCGGCTGGCCCTCGGCCGGGTGTTGCGGGATCGCGTGGGTGCCCCGTTGCTGTTTCATGGGGGCGACCCGGGTGAGGTGGCCAATTCCCGGCAGCCAGAGCTGAACAGGGCGGCGTGGCGCTTCCTGACGGTGCACTTCGAGCATCCGTTGCGGGTCGTCGCGTATCCGCCCGGACAGCGTGGTCCGGTTGACGAGGCCGGAGATGCCGGCTGGATTACGGTCGGCGGCAGCGGGTCGAGCGCCATGTCGCTAGTGGCGTACGTCGCTGACTTTATCGGCTGATCCTGGGGCGACCATCTCACGCCCCGTTCGCTGTCGGAGAGGTGTCGTCGAGCGCGTTCACCTTCTGCGGCGTCGGCGCTAGCCTGTCGGCACGTCGAGCGGTGCCGTGACGGCGAAGCTCCGATCCACGGCGTTCACCAGCGCCGTTCCTCGCCGGCCCAGTCCGGACCGTGCGGCCCATCCGGCGAGTGCGTTCAGGAAGCCGACCAGATCCCGCTGTACGCGCATCAACAGTGGCGCGAGCGCACGGCGCGGAAAGTCGATGTGGTGATCTGCCCAGGGGCCGCGACGACGATTCGGGCCACTGTCCTGCCACACCCGCAGATCCTCACCGAGCACCTCAACCTCCGGAGCCGGGTCATGTCCCAGCCACGGTGAACCACCGGCGAGTGCCTGTGCCCAGTCCCGCCAGTCCTCCAGCCCACTGCAACAACCCGGCACGACGTTCGTCCCGGTCCTGGCGTCGCACACCCGCACACCACCAGCAACGATGAGGAGTTCCTCGGCCAGCAGCGCGTCCGCGACCTCTTTGTGGCCGCCAGGAGACGCCACCTCGATCCCACTTGCCAGAGCCGCCACGAACAGACCGATCCGCTCGTCGGGACAATCGGCGTCGAGCACCAGCCAGGAGCCGGGTGTCAACGGCTCCACCGGCCATGGCACCCTGCTGTCGAGCATCGGCACCTCGACGACCGCCTGCATCGTGATCACCACGTCATTCAACCGACGTTTCCCGGACCCGTCAGGTGCCTTTCCGGTACCGGCCCGCGCTCGGCCGCGCGGCCGGAGAACCTGGCGCTGAGGGTCCGGCTGATCGACGGGTACGCACGGTGGCGGCGCGGCGGGACCACAGCCCGACCGCGCGGCTCTGGTCCCGTCGACGGGCGGAGCCCAGCGCCCGGAGGACAAGCCGCACCGAACGGCGTGCTGCCCGCCCCGGACGAGACCTCGGTGCGCTCAGTGGGTGAGCCCGAGAACGCCTGATGTCAGGGCGTCGTTGATCTCACGGGCGAGTGTGGCTCCGGTCGCTGATGCTCGCTCCAGGGTGGTGCGGAACTCGGCGAGTCGGCGGAAGGCTTCGCCGTACGTGTGCTGCTGTTCGAGTGCCAGGACCGGGATGGACAGCCGCCGGATGTCGATGCGCATCGCGCCGTTTCCGGTGCTGGAGGCGCGGCCGGCGATGCGCAGGTTGTCGGTGTGGGAGATGACGCCGGCGATGAACCACGGGTCGAAGCGGGTGGTGTCGACGCGGATGAGTTGGGTGCCGGGTCCGAGTTCGGCGCCGATCTGTTCTGGGGTGGCCACTCGGGCGCTGATCTTGTGGCCGATGACGGGGACGAGGATGTCGTCGGGGCGTACGTCGGGTCCTGGCTCGTCGTCGGTGGTGCGGGTTGTGGTGCCGGTGGCCGGGCTGCCGGAGAGGATGTCGGCGGCGGTCAGGACGACGGTGGTGGCGGTGGTGCCTGTTGATCGGCTGCGGTTGGGGGCGCGGTGCACGGTGATGCTGCCGGAGCGGATGAGGTCGGCGATGTCGGCGTGCGGGGCGTCGCGTAGGGGTGTGTCCGGTGCCGGTGCTACCGCTGGCAGGTTGTGTCGCAGTTGGTCGAGCAGTCGGTCGAACTCGTCGATCCGGGTGATGACCTGTGCTGGATCGGTGGCGGAGCCGTGGGTCTGGGGGAGGTGGCGTTGCGGGGTGAGGTCGACGTGGTCGTCGAGGATGTCGATGACGGGCACCGCCCGGTGGACGCCGGGCAGTTCGGCGTACGCGGGTGATCGGTAGGTGCTCCACGCGCTGGCCACGGTGTCGGTGAGTGGCCGGTCGGGTGCGGCGGTGGTGTCGACCATGAGGAGGTCGCCTGCCGGTGGCTGGTGCGGGTCGGGTTGGGTGAGTACCCAGACGTGTAGTCCGATGCCGGTGGGTGGCATCAGGCCGGCGGGGAGGGCGACGACGGCGCGTAGGGCGCCTCGTCGGATCAGTTCGGCGCGGACGCGGCGGCCGGCGGGGCGGGACGCGGCGGCCGGTGGCATGAGCACGACGGCGGTGCCGCCGGGTGCCAGGTGGGCGAGGGCGTGCTGGACCCAGGCGAGTTCGGGTTCGGTGCGTGGGGGCAGGCCGTAGGTCCAGCGGGGGTCGTAGGCGAGTTGGTCGTGGCCCCATTCGTGGATGCCGAACGGGAAGTTCGCTACGACGACGTCGGCCCGCAGGTCGGGTAGTGCGTCGGCGAGCAGGCTGTCGCCGACGTGTACGACGGGTGGCTCGGTGTCGATGCTGCGTCGGGCGCGCAGGTGCAGCAGCCACAGTCGCAGCATGGTGATGAGGGCGTACTGCGGGTTGATCTCCTGGGCGTAGCAGCGGGTGGCGGTGCCGCGTGCCAGGGCCTGGTCGGCGGCCATTCGTAGGATCGACCCGGTGCCGCTGGTGAAGTCGAAGGTGTGGGTTCCCTGCCCGGCGAGGGCCAGCATCACCTCGGCGACGGCGTCCGGTGTCCCGGCCAGGCCGGACATGGAGTGGGCTGAGGAAGCGTAGCGGTGGTGCAGGTACTCGAAGGCCGTTTCGGGGCCCTGCTCCGTGCCGAGTTGGTCCACAACGCGCAACAGGGTGTCGAGTTGTGCGGTCCACTGTTTCGGCAGCAGCGGGTCGACCATTGTGGCCAGAGCGCGGTCGAGAGCGCGCAGCCGGGTGACGAGCTGTCGCGGTGTCGGCAGGCCGGCGTCGGTGGCCTGGGTCTGACTGGCGCGGACGAGGAGCAGCGCGCCGGCGATGCCGAGCACGTCGCTGATCTGGGCCGCTGGTTGGTAGCTCTCGATGTGTCGCCAGGCCCATTCGTCGGTGCTGGCCCGGTGTAGCCGGCCGTGCCGACGCAGCCAGCTTTCCACCTCCCGTGCGTCGAAGGACGGGCTTGCGGGGGTGCCGCCGACGGGTGTCGGGAAGTCGGCGTAGCGGCGTCGCCAGTTGCTCACCGCAGCCCGGCCGACGTTGGCCAGCCGGGCGATGCCGCTGGCGGTCAGGGTGGTCTCGTTCGGGACCAGACTCGGCTCCGTCGTCACTCGTGAACCTTAGCACGACAATGGTGTTTGTGTACGCGCTTCACAGGCGCTATGGTTCCGGTCGTTCGGTTCGACACCCCATCGGGAGGTTCCCCATGCCACGTCGTGGCCGCAGCACCACCGTCGGAAAGTTCGCCCAGCTCTGCCAGGCCCGTCGCGCCTCCGAGATCCGGATGCTCGGTGAGCTGCTCCGTCGCGAGCAGCTCACCGCGGCGCGTGAGCAGATGCGCCCGCCCTCGGAGCGGGAGCGAGCGACTCCCCGCTGAGCCGTACGACCGACCCGATTCCGTCGACCTGAGGAGGACCATGAACACCCTTGCGCGAAGCAGCTTCGTCAACCGTTGCGTCTGCGTGCTTCCCGCCGGTCGCGTACGTCTGCCGTGGCGCGCGCCGCTACGCTCCGGCGACCGCGGGCATCGACTCTTCCCAGGCGTACGCGCGAGTGCGCCTTGATCCGGTCCTCGGTGCTGCCATCGCGGATGCGTACGTGGCGGCACCCCGGTGCGACGAACGTGCCTACGCCGCCTACGCGGCGTTCGGCCGGGAGACCGTTCAGCAGTACCACCTCCTGGTCGGGCGGGTGGAGTTCGGTGGCTTGGGCGTGAGCGTGCGCATCGTCGACGAGGACCCGTACGCCGACGTCGAGTCGATGGTCGATGACCTGCGCAGACGTCGGCTGAAGGTGTGGGCGAGCGCGGCCACCGGCAACCCTCATCCCTACCTCAGTGACGGGGAGAACGACATGTTCCGGGCGGTTCACGATGTGTTCGGGCATGCGGCGAGCGGCCGGGGTTTCGACCGGCACGGCGAGGAAGCGGCCTGGTTGAAGCACAGCACGATGTACTCACCGCTGGCGGCGCGCGCGATGACGACCGAGACGCGCGGGCAGAACTGTGCCCAGATCTTCCACTACGGGGGTCGCCGGTTCGCCGAACAGAAGGCGGTGCTGCTGCCCCGATTGTTCAGTGATCCGCGTCTGGTGCGTGCTGCTGCGGGAGTGGGCGCGCGTGCTGTGGTGGCGTGCGGCCGACGATCGCGGCGTATGCCTGCACGGCGGTGACGGACTCGTCCAGCACACCGGGTATCGGCGGCAGGTTCTCCGACAGGGGCGCCAGGACGCGGTAGACGTCGGCGGCGCTGTCCGGCCGGTCGTCGGGGGTGGACGCCAGTAGCGAGTGCACCAGGTCGTCGAGCGTGGCCGGGGTCTCGGGTCGCAGCGTGGCGGGCCGGGGCGGTGCCGCGGTGATTTGCCGCCGCACCGTGGTCATGGTGGTCAGGCCGTCGAAGGGTGGGCTGCCGGTGAGCAGGTCGAACAGGGTGGCGCCCAGCCCGTACAGGTCGGCGCGGTGATCGGTGCGTTGACCGAATATCTGCTCCGGTGCCATGTAGCCGAAGGTGCCGACGGCCTGCCCGCTCTGGGTGATCCGCGAGTAGCGGTCGTCGTCGGGAATGACGGCCAGGCCGAAGTCGAGCACCTTGACCGAGCCGCTCGACTCCAGCATGGCGTTGCTGGGCTTGATGTCGCGGTGCACGAGCCCGAGTCGCTGTGCCGCGAGCAGGACACTGCTGATCTGGGCTCCGATGGCGGCCACCCAGCCGATCGGGAGTGGACCGTGTTCGGCGACCAGGTCCGACAGGGAGATGCCGTCGATCTTCTGAAGGACCGCGTAGGGGTGGCCGGCGTGTTCGCCGAGGTCGTAGACGGCGGGCACGCCGGGGTGGTCGAGACGGGCGGTGAGCAGCGCCTCGCGGCGGAAACGGCGCACCAGGTCGAGGTCCGTGACGGCGACGAACTTGACGATGACCGGCCGGTCCAGCAGTGCGTCGTGTGCCGGCCAGACCTCGCCCATTCCCTTGTGCGCCAGGGGGAATCGAGCCAGGCGATAGCGGTCTTTGAGGCTTGTGCCGGGCAACACGCGGCTCAGCATAGCGACCGACGTGGTCGCGATCGGGGACATCCGTCCGGGTCGCCGGTGAACACAGAGCGGAGGTACGTGCTTGCAAGCACGGTTCACAAGATGCATCATGAAGTGACCGCGCGGTGACTGCGGGCGCGGTGTCCATGCTGCGTGAATCAGACGGCCGGTCGTGTCTGGCGTGTGACAGTTCCGTCCATCTCGCTCCCGGCAGGCCCGGGTGCCCATTATCGGGGGACGTATGGCTGAGTTGGCTATCGGTCAAGGCTTCCTGCCCGCTCACGCCCGGCTGCAACGCCGGATGCAGCACGCCGTCGACCAGGCGCGGCTCGGCGTGGATGAGGACCTGCACCACAGCGGCGCACCGAGCCCGCTGCTGCCGGTGGCCCGATGACCGCCCGGGCGAGCCTTGACGCCCCACCGCTGGGCGCGGCGGCACGCACGGTCTGGGGCAAGACCGACCGGCTGGGCACCTCTCCGGTGGGTTGGTTGCCGCTGTGGCGGCACCTGGCGGACACGGCCGATGTGGCCGGACAGTTGTGGGATCACTGGCTGGGTCGTGCGGCGCGGCACCGTGTCGCCGACGAACTGCCCGGTGGTGAGGCTGACGCTCGCACTCTGCTCGTCTGGCTCGCCGGTATCCATGACATCGGTAAGGCCACCCCGGCTTTCGCCTGTCAGGCGTACAACCTTGCGGAGCGGATGCGTGACCACGGCCTCGGCTACCAGCGGGATCTGATCAGCGCCGACCGCAGGTACGCGCCGCACGCCACCGCCGGGCACGTGCTGGTGGCCGACTGGCTGCACGAGCAGGACTGGGCGGACCCGCACCCGTACGCCGTGGTCGTCGGCGGACACCACGGCGTACCGCCGACCGATATGGGCCTGCGCGAGCTGCGGATGCGCCCCCACCTGCTCGGCGGCGACACGTGGCGGTCCGTCCAACACGAACTGCTGACCTGGATGGCGCACCGGTCGGGTGCCGGTTACCGGCTCGCCGACTGGAGCGGAGTGGCGCTGTCGCAGCCGGTGCAGGCGATGCTGACCGGTCTGGTGACCGTCGCCGACTGGATCGCCAGCAACGAGGAGTACTTCCCGTACCTGATCATCGGCAACGACGCCGATCGGCTGCGTGCCGGGTGGGAGTTGGTGGACCTGCCGGTGCCCTGGCGACCCGCCGCCGCACCGACCAGCGTGGACAAGCTGTTCGCGGCGCGGTTCGCGTTGCCTGTGGGGGCGGCACCACGTCCGGTGCAGCGGACCGTCGCCGATCTGGCCGAGGCCATGCCCACACCGGGGATGATGATCGTCGAGGCGGCGATGGGAGACGGCAAGACCGAGGCCGCTCTCGCGGCGGTGGAGATCCTCGCCCGCCGTACCGGTGCCGCCGGCTGCTATCTCGCCCTGCCCACCCGGGCCACCAGCGACGCCATGTTCGGCCGGATGCTGTCCTGGCTGCGGCGGCTGCCCGACACCCAGGTCGGCTGGGGCGACCGTGACGTGCGGCTGGTCCACGGCAAAGCCGCCCTCAACCCCGACTACGACGACCTGCGCACGACCCTGCTGCCCAGCGGCATCGGCGAGGACACCAGGGGTGCCGACATCGGCGTGCACCGCTGGCTCGCCGGTGCCAGGCGGACCATGCTGTCCAGTTTCGTCGTCGGCACCATCGACCAGCTGTTGCTCGCCGCGCTGCGCAGCGAGCACCTGGTGCTGCGTCACCTCGGACTGGCCGGCAAGGTCGTGGTCATCGACGAGGCACACGCCTACGACGTCTACATGGGCCGGTTCCTCGACCGGGCGCTGGAGTGGCTTGGCGCGTACGGCGTACCGGTGGTCGTGCTCTCCGCGACGCTGCCGGCACAGCGACGGGCCGAGCTGATGAAGGCGTACGACGACGGCCGCCTCGGCCCACCCCCGACGCTGACCTGGCGCGACCCGGGCAAACCACGCATCGACCCGTACGCACCCCTGCGCACCGATCTGCGCTACCCCCTGGTGACCGTCTCCAACGAGCAACGCGGTGCCACCGCGACGAGCTGCGGCGACTCCGGACGGAGCAGCGACGTGACGCTGCGGCGGCTCCCCGACGACCTGCCCGCACTGGTGGACCTGCTCCGCGACCGGCTCGCCGACGGCGGGTGCGCCCTCGTCGTCCGCAACACCGGGGCCCGGGTCCAGGAGACCGCCGCCGCGCTCCGCGCAGCCCTCGGATCGGACACACCCGTGTCGGTGGCGCACTCCCGCTTCATGGCCGTCGACCGGGCCGCCAAGGACCGCTGGCTACGCGACACCTTCGGCCCCCCGGGCAGCGGCGACCGCCCCCACCGGCACATCGTGGTGGCCAGCCAGGTAGCCGAGCAGTCCCTCGACATCGACTTCGACCTGCTCGTCACCGACCTCGCCCCGGTCGACCTGGTGCTGCAACGCGTCGGGCGGCTGCACCGCCACCCGCGCGCCGACCGGCCCGCCCGGCACGCGACGCCGACCTGCTGGATCACCGGCGCCGACTGGAGCGTCGAACCACCCCAGCCGGTCAATGGATCACGACGCGTCTACCAGCCGGCCACCCTGCTGCGCAGCGCCGCCGTGCTCCTGCCCTACCTGGACGGCAAACCGTTGCGGCTACCTGACGACATCGCGACGATCACCCAGACCGCCTACGGCGACACGCCGGTCGGCCCTGAGTCCTGGCAGCCCGCCATGATCGACGCGGAGGCCAGACAACGCGACGAGATCGCCACCAAGGAGTCGAAGGCCGACAGCTTCCGCCTGGCCGGTGTCGCCGAACCGGGCGTACCCCTGATCGGCTGGCTCTCCGGCGGCGTCGGCCACGCCGACGAGCGTAGGGCGCACGGCCACGTCCGTGACACCGAAACCCTCGACGTCCTACTCCTGGTACGCACCCCGCAGGGCCTGATCCTTCCCCCGTGGATCGACGGGGGCGGGGTACCCGTGCCGACCAGCAGCCTGCCCCGTCGACCACTACCTCGGATGATCGCCCGTTGCAGCCTGCCGATGCCACGAGCGATGACCGCCGCCGACGTGGTCGACGACGTCGTCGCCGACCTGGAACAGCGCAACGATCTGCGTGCCTGGCAGGACAGCCCGTGGCTGGCCGGCGAACTGGTGCTCGACATCAACCCCGACGGGACCGCCTCGGTGGCCGGGTTCGACCTGCACTACGACCCGGTCGAAGGGTTGCGCGCGGTCTGCGCCACGCGCGCTCCTCGGCACGACCGAGCCTGAGCGCGAGCACCCACCTTGGCCGGAGGACGACGGTCCGTGGCCTCCCCGTCAAGGGCTGCGTTAGGTGTTGTCGATGTATACGGTCACGGAGTCGCGTGGTGACGCCGGTTCTAGCACCGGAGGTGGTTCTTCTTCGGTATACAGCCACATTCGGTGTGGCTTCCAGTGCATGAGTCCGCTGATTTCACGGCTGCCGTAGTATCTGCCACGTTCGGGTTGCAGTGGCCATCCGCGCTCGCGCAGGTGAGCGACGAGCCGGTTCACGGTCGTTCCCCGGCTGGCACCGTCGGTGGCCGTCACCACGAACTCCGCCGTGCAGTTGCCGGCGCTGCCGCCAGAGGCACACGGCTCGGCCGAGACCAGCCGCAGCGACATCGGCAGCGGAAGGAATTCGTCCTCGCGAACACTTACTCGGAACCTCAAGTCAGCGTCGAGCTGACCGTAGGTGAGCCCACCACCGCACAGCAGCACCACAGCGGCCAGCGGTACCACCGAGGCGATCCACCGAACCGACACCCAGTTCCACTCCACCGGCGATGGATATGTGACGCGGCTGAACACCATCGCCGCCAGGCACACCGCACCGACCATCAACCACCCCGCGAACCAGTCAAGCCACGGCGCGACGGGTAGGCCGCGAGGCCACTGCGAGACAGCGAACATCGCGGCCAGCACGACGATGAGACCGACACCGACAACAACACCCACGCCACGGCCGCTCCGGGTACCCCACGCCCACGCACCGACCACGATCACACCGAACGTTGCCGCCACCACCGCTAGCCAAGACTCACCCTGCCAGTACGGCAACATCACCAGCCCCGCGCTGCCCGCGCTCAGCCACCACCGCCAGCCGTCACCAGCCCTCGTCGCCACACCGGATCCTAGGATCACCACTGCCGTCAACGGCAAGCATTCGACCGCAACCCAGGATCGACGCCTGCGACCTGTCGGTTCACGCGGCACGGAGCCTGCGCCGGAAAACGGGTGGCGGATCACGGTGGCCGCTGTTAGGTTCCTCGCGGCCGTGCGAAATCGAGGAGGTGGTACCCGTGAACGTTTCGACATGGGTGCTCCCCTCCGGGGTCACGGTCGGGCGATAGGTCGTCCGGGAGCGCCGTTCGCGAGCACTCCCGAAAGGCACGACCATGCGATTCACCACCGAACAGCGTCTCGATGACGGGATCCTCGAACGCGGATTCACCCTCGACGAGGTCCCCGGCATCCTGTGGACGCCCGGATCAGCCTCGGCACCGGTGCCGCTGATCCTGCTCGGGCACCCCCCGCTCGGACTGCGCACCATGTACCCCCGTCTGCTGGCTCGCGCCCGGCAGTGCGCGGTGGAGGGTTTTGCCGCAGCCACCATCGAACTGCCCGGCAGCGGTGACCGGCCCCGGTGGGCTGCCGCCGAGCAGGCCCGAGCCGACCTGCGTCGGGTGCTGGAGGCCGGCGAGCCGGTCAGCGACGAGATCATCGACGCACTCGTCCTCCCGCTCGTCGACCGGGCGGTCCCGGAATGGCAGGCCGCCCTGGATGCCCTGCTGTCACTGCCGGACATCAGTGGCCCGATCGGGTATTCGGGTGGATTGATCTCCATCGGCATCCGGCTTGCGGTGGTCGAGCCGCGCATCGTGGCTGCCGGGCTGTTCGCCGGGAGTTTCGTGCCTCGCACCATGTTCGAGGAAGCCCGACAGGTCACCATTCCGTTGCACGTCCTGCTGCAGTGGGACGACGAGGGAAACGACCGGCAGGCGGCCCTGGACCTGTTCGATGCCTTCGGCTCCAGGGAGAAGACGCTGCACGCCAACATGGGCGGACACACCGGCGTCCCGCACTTCGCGGGGGAGGACGCGGCCGGGTTCTTCAGGCGGCATCTGCGCTAGCGCTGCGGCACGTTGACGGTGCTGGGCCAGGCTGCATGGATGGGCCGTAGCTGCCCGGTAGCGCTCGGGCGGCGGCGCGTGAGTGCGCAGGGCGCTGTCACGGATTGACAGCGTCCTGCGCATCGGCGCAGCGGTGTCGTAGCCACTGGATTGCGGCTGTCGCGAGGCGGAGGCGACTGTCTGCGTCACGAGCGGAGACAGTGATGCGGGCCAGGGCGCCGTTCTCCAATGCCGTCCACAGGGCGCCGTCGGGTCCGGTGACGACGATGGTGGGCTGTCCGTCAGGGTCGAGAACTTGCCGCCCACAGCGTCACCGCCGCCGCCCGCGCAGGCGCCTTCGCCAACCGATGGAACGACGCCGGCCCCGGGCTCGGCGTTGCCACGTAGCGCCGGCCACCATACTGGCGATAAACGTCGCTCGGATAAAAGTCCGAAATGTTCACTTGGAGTCGTGGTGACGCCTGTTCACGGTTCGCTGGCGATCTATCCCGGTACGTTCGATCCGTTCACCCCGGGGCACCGCGACCTGGTGGACCGTGCTCGGCTGATGTTCGATCGGATCATCGTGTTGCTGGCGGTGAACCCCGACAAACAGCCAACCGCCGAGGCCACGACCAGGGCGGCACTCGTACGCGACGTCATGCCGGCATCCTGGGACAACGTCGAAGTGGATACCTGGGCTGGCCTGACCAGCGCCTACTGTCTGCGCCGTGGCGCCACGGTCATCGTCCGCGGCCTACGTACGGCCGCAGACCTCCAACACGAGTACCAGCTCGCCGCGATGAACGAGCAACTTGGTATCCAGACCGTCTGGTTGCCGTCCCGTCCGCAACTGGCCGCCACCTCGTCCACGGTCTTTCGCGCGTACCGCTCGGCACGGTCGGCCCGTGAGTGATGGATACCTCCGTCTCATCCCGACGGACGTGGACTGGCAGCCCACCCTGGATGCTGCTCACTGGCCGCAATCCGCTACGGCTAACCGGTGTCAGCTAACCCGCCCTGGGAGCATGACGAGCACCGCGGCGGCGGCGACGATAGGTGCCAGGAGGAATCCGTACGTCAGATCGACGGTAGCCAGCGCGCCCGCCGCAGCGGAGCCTGCCGCGCTACCGACGGCGAACGCCGTGATGATCCAGGCGAACGCCTCCACCGATGTGCCGGCAGGTGCGTGCCGGTCGGCAGCCAGGAAGACAACGGTCAGCAGCGGGGGCAGGCTGAGGCCGGCAACGACGATCAGGAGAGCCATCACCGGCGGTGCCGGAGCCAGTGCCAGCGGCGCCAGCCCGGCCGAGAACGCCACGGCCACCAGCGGTAGTCGGGCCGGGCCGCCGGGGCTCAGGCGGGTATAGCACAACCCGCCGATCAGCCCGCCAGCCGCCTGCGCCGCCAGCAGCCACCCGGCCAGGGAACGGTTGCCGACAGTCTCGGCGTAAGCGGTGACGACTACCGGCAACACCCCGATCGACGCGCCTACCCCGACCACGCCGAGCACCAGCGAGACCAGGCGTGGCGAGCGCAGCGGGCCGGCCCAGTGTCGGGGCGCCGGATCGTCCCGCCACTGGCGCACACGGCTGTTCGCGGCAAAGACCGCAGCCCCGGCCAACTGCAACAAGGCCGCCACCAGCAGCGCGGCTGAGGTACCGGCCAGAGCTACGACGGCGACCGCGACAAGCGGGCCGACAACGAAGGTGAGTTCGTGAACGGCGATCTCCAAGGCGTACGCCGCCGGCACCGAGGGTGCGGGAACCAGCGTCGGCCAGAGCGCACGCAGGCATGCCTCCAACGGCGGCGTGCCCAGACCGGCCACCGCCGCACCAGCCAGGGTCGGGATCAGGCGACCGCCACCCAGCGCGACCACGGCGAAACCGACGGCTGAGAACAACGCTGACGCGTTCAGGACGGCAGATTGACCATGCCGGTTGACGGCGCGCGCCAGCACCGGCGCACCGGCCGCCATCCCGGCGGTGTAGAAGGCGACGACGAGACCGGCGACGCCGAGACTGACGTGCTGGCGGGCGAACAGCAGCAGGGCGATCGGGGAGGCCGCAACAGGCAGCCGGCCCACCTGGCTGGCGGCGAGTAGCAGAGGAACCTGCGGGGCACGCAGCACCGCACGCGCGCTGTTCGGGGGGATTAGCTCAGCAGACATGAGACGTCGCTCCCGGACGACGAGATGAGAGTGGACACGGGACGGCCGTGATGGCCGGGCCGGTCAGGGAGCGAAGTCGGACCGTTCGTGATCATTGCCGTAGAGCGGCAGATCCGGCGTGATCCACGAGGCGTACGCGGCGTCCGACGGGATCACGCCTCCATCCTAGGCCAAGGTGCTTGTGGCCGGGTGACGTAACCGTTACGGCCCGACTGATCTAAGGTCGGGTCGCGCCGGTGATGCGTGATCGCTGGACATCGAGGGACGGGGGTGCGTCGCTGTGCGGATCGTGAGTGTGAACACCTGGGGTGGCGCGTTGTTCGACGAACTTGTCGCGTGGCTTCCTCGCAGCCAGGCCGACATCGTCTGCCTACAGGAGGTGACCCGGACAGCCGGCCTGACCGGGTGGACGCGGTTCGAGGATGCGCATCGGTCGCTGCCCCAACGTGCTGATCTCCTCGATGATGTACGTGGCACGTTGCCCCGTCATCAGGCGATCTTCGTGGCGAGCGACTCCGGGCCGGTGTACGACGGCACGGGCGCGCGTCATCAGCAGGATTTCGGTCTGGCGACCCTGGTCGGTGAGCACTTCCCAGTCGTCGGCGTCGATTCGGCCTTCGTGCACGGGCAGTTCGTCGACCACGTCGAGTGGACGGTCGAGGATCGTCCACGCGTGGCGCTCGCCGTGCGTACGGTAGACCGTGCCGTGGGCCGGTCGGTCTGGGTGGTGCAGGTGCATGGGCTGCGCGATCCGGCCGGCAAGACTGATACGCCGGTACGGCGTCGGCAGGCCGAGCGGCTCGCGGAGCTCGTGTGCCGGGTACGCGGCCCGCACGATCTGGTGGTCGTCTGCGGAGACTTCAACCTGCTGCCGGAGAGCGAGACGTTCGGCGTGCTGGCCGAGGTCGGCCTTGTCGATCTGGTTGGCGCGGCAGACACTCGAACCTCCCACTACCGCAAGGCGGTGCGACACGCGAGCTATCTGCTCGTCTCCGACGTCGCCGCGGTGAAGCGGTTCGAGATTCTGGCCGAGCCGGAGGTGTCGGACCATCGCGCCCTGATCCTCGACATCTGATCCGGCGTATCCCTGCGCGCCGCAGTTGGTCTGGTGACGCTGTGCGGGCACAACCTCGTCTGGTATGTCAGGATTCTGCTGTGGTGGAGATCGAGGTCGTGATGGGTGACATCACGCGAGAGAACGTGGACGCCATCGTCACCGCCGCGAACGAGTCACTGCTCGGCGGTGGTGGGGTCGACGGCGCGGTTCACCGCGCTGCGGGGCCTCGGTTGGCGCAAGCCGGGGGCGCGATCGGCCCGTGCGAGCCGGGCAACGCGATGGCAACCCCGGCGTTCGACCTCGACCCACCGGTACGGCACATCATCCATGCCGTCGGTCCGGTCTGGGAAGGCGGCGGCCACGGTGAGGCCGACGTGCTGGCCTCCTGCTATCGCAGGAGCCTCCAGGTCGCCGACGAACTCGGCGTCCGGAGCATCGCCTTTCCGGCAATCGCCACCGGCGTGTACGGCTACCCTGCCGACCAGGCGGCCAGGATCGCCGTGGCAACGATCAAATCCACGCCGACAAGCGTCCACCGGGTACGCCTCGTCGCCTTCGACGAAGACACCCGACAACACCTACAAGCCGCCATGGCAGCCACGGCCTGACCCACCGGCGTCCGACACAGAAGGGCACCATGGGCGGTGTGGTGAGCTTCTCGGTCGCCGTACTCGTGGCGGCGACCGACAGACTCGACGGACCCGACGAGGCACGAACGTGCATGATCAAGATGACGTGCGCGTATGGCGGAATCGACCGACCGCTCAGCGGAAGTGGTGCTCGCCGGCCAGAACGGCGTCCAGCCATCTCTCGTACCACGAAAGGAAGTCCGGATCCGGAGTGAAGCGCGGGCCCTGCTTGCCGGGGTGGGTGTCGACAACCCGTCCGCGAGCAGGGCCGCTGAGGACGAGGAGGGACAGGTCGCCGCAGCCCTGATGACTGAGGGCCAACGTCCCGCGGTACGGCTCGTCGTCCTCGCCCGGCGCCGCCTGAGCAAGCCAGTCTTCGTACACCCGGCCGGGCTCGGCAGGGAACGGCCTGGCCAACATGGTGACGTCGAGGTCGCCCTCCAGCGTCAGGTCCCAGTCCTCGATCGGGAGCAGACCATAGAAGGGGCCTGCTCCACCGAACCGACCAGGTCCTCCATGTCCGATGGTGGTGATGAAACCGCGATAGTCGGGCGGCAGCCTCACCCCATGACGCTTCTCGAAACCGACGACCTCACCTTCCGGTAACACCGGCCCGAGCCGGAAACGGTGGGAATCCGCACCGAACATCACCGGTTCGCGGGGCACCGACGCTGCGGCCGCCAACTTCGAGGCCACCCGCATCAGCCGGGTCGACAGGTCATCGCGCCGATCAACCATGCGGGTAGTCAACCAGCATTCGAGTTCTCGATCCGGGCCCCGGGCGCTTCGTCCGCTGCGAACGGCGCGGGCCATAAGGCTCCGGCCACCACGGCACGTGGCCGGGGGCGTCGAGGGGAAGCTCGTTGATCGTCGCGTCCGAATGTTCCCACGTGCGTCGGTAGAACGCGATGATCTGCTCACGGGTCTCGTCCTCAGTCGCCCACAGATCAGCGCCGTTGGAGTCCCGCCACCGGGGCAGCGGTTCCGGGGAAGGGCGGTCGAAAACCTCGCCGAAGTACCTGGCCTCGACGGTGGCCACGTGCTTGACCAGACCGAGGAGGTTGGTCCCGGTCGCTGTCAAAGGCCGACGGGCGTCGTATTCGGACAAGCCGTCGAGTTTCCACAGCAACGCCTCGCGGTCCCGCCGCAGCCTCCCGTGCAGGTTGTCTTTCGCGAATTCGTCGATCATGCGGCATGAGCCTGCCATGGACGTGACGCCGGTGGGATCCCGTCTCGTCAGAGCGAATCCCTTGACCTCAACTTAACTTCAGATTTCATCCTGTCAGTAGATCGCGTCAGCGAGCGGGACGGGGGCAGGGTGAGATGCGGGTGGTCCAGGCGATCGGTTTCGGGGGTCCCGAGGTGCTGGTTCCGGCGGAGGTACCGGATCCGGTAGCCGGGCCGGGCCAGGTCGTGGTCGATGTGGCGGTAGCGGGCATGACGTTCGTCGAGACCCAGATCCGGCGTGGCACCGACAGGTGGCATGAGCGGCCGCAGCTGCCGTATGTGCCGGGCGGCCTGGTGGCCGGGCTCGTGAGTGCGGTCGGCGCGCAGGTGGATCCGGCATGGCTGGGGCGGCGTGTCATCGCCCGCACGGGAGAGACCGGTGGTTTCGCCGAGCAGGCGGTGGCGATGGTCGGGAACCTGTTTCCGGTACCGGACAGCTTGGGCCTGCCGGAGGCCGCCGCCCTCTACACCGACGGCAGCACGGCAATGGGACTGGCCGAAGGCGCCAAGATCGGCCCCGGCGACTGGGTTCTGGTCGAAGCGGCGGCGGGCGGGGTGGGCAACCTGCTGGTGCAGCTCGCCCGTGCGGCTGGCGCGCACGTCGTCGGAGCCGCTCGCGGATCCCGAAAGCTCGACGTGCTTCGTGACCTGGGCGTCGAAGCGGTGGTCGACTACTCCGAACCAGGCTGGACCAAGCGTGTGCTCGAAGTGACCGGGAGCGCGGGACCGGATGTGGTGTTCGATGGTGTCGGAGGCCAGATCGGGCGGGCCGCGTTCGAGGTCACGGCCCGTGGCGGCCGCTTCTCGATACACGGCGCCTCCAGCGGCGAGGTCACCCGTATCGATCCGGCGGAGGCGCGCCGCAAGGGTGTGGAGGTGATTGGCATCGAGCAGCTTTCCAGCTTCAGGCCGAATGTGGCGAGGTGGGCGGAACGGATGATGTCGCAGGCGGCAGCGGGGCGTGTCCGGCCGATCATCGGTCAGACCTTCCCGTTGGAGTCTGCCGCCGACGCGCACGCCGCGGTCGAGAACCGCACCACCGTGGGCAAGACGCTGTTGCTGATCTGACGGTCAGGGCCCCCGGGTGTCGACGCGCAGTACGCCCCCGCAGGGCCGAGATGCCGCCGTCAGCGGTCGACGCGTAAGGTCTCGCCGCCCGCGTGTTCGGCGAGGAACACTCTCGCCCGGCGCGCGCTCTGGAAGGACCGGAGGGCCCCGACGGTAAGCACCCCGACGAAGAGCACGGCGATGAGGGTGAAGCCCGGTGCCCACCGAGTCAACATCTGCCCGATCTGAAGCAGCGCCACGCCGTAGAGCGGCAGCAGGAATGTCGGCTGGTCGATCAGGTATTCCGCAACCAGGGGCAGCAACGGTCGATCCTCGTCCCGGCGTGCGACGGTGCCGCGTACCTGCCGGACCAGGTGCCGGCTACGAGACCAGCTTTTTGCCCATTGCCGGGTGCGGGCGTAACGCTGGTAGTAGCCGTTGCGCACGAGCCACCAGAAGGCGCCCCCTATGCAGGCCAGTCCGGTGAGGTAGCAGACGATGCCGACGGTTCCTGCCCAGTCCGGCCCGTCACCGCGCCAGAATGGTGAGTCTTCGGCCAAGACGCCGGTCGCGTCAAACACGACGATCAGCATCACGACGATGACCGCCCCTACGACCGTCAGCGCTGCCACCAGCAGCAGGAACCGGCTCCACCCCCGCCGGGCCCACTGATCCAGCTGATCCAACCACCTGCCGTCACTCATGTCCGCGCTCCGTCTCCTCCCGATGTCTGTCACGTTCGCCAATGCCCTGATCCACTCGGCGGCGAATATTGGAACCTAATGCTGGGGGCCTTGACACGGTGAGTCGTCGGCGTTTGCGGGGTTCAGCCGGACAGGGTCGCTTCGGGTACTTGAAAGGCTCGTCCGCACACCGCCACCCAGTTCGGATCGACGGCGACATGGTCGACGGTGTTGGCCAGGTATCTGATGGTGACGTCGGGCTTCAGCGGCAGCAGTGCGTCGAGGACGTCCATGTACAACGACTCCCGCAGGATCTCGGCGAGCAGTTCCGGCAGTCTCGTGGGTATGTCGGACAGCGGTGGGCAGCCGGCAGCGACGAGAGCCTCGATTTCGGGCCAGTCGTCGCTACAGTCACGGGCATCGGCCAGCCCGTCGTTGAGGAACGTGTCGTAGACCGGTTCGAAAACCGCGACAAGGTGCTCGATCGGCACATGCAGGCAGTACGGCGCCGCCGTCCATCCTGGAACGTCCTGGCCGAACTGCATTGGCCCTCGGCGGACCAACTCACCGGCTGCGACGGGAGTATCGGCGACAAGGGCGAACACGACGCCAGTATGACCGAGCGGTGCGGCAGGGTGGGTGGCGGCTTCCGCCACGGAGGATCATCATCGGTGCCCTGGATGCTGTGTTGCTGGCAGTCACCGCGCGCTCTTCTCGGCACGACCGAGCCTGAGCCGGAGCGTTCCTCATGACGCAGAGCGACGACGGTTCCGTGGCAGACCCGTGAGGGGACCGCAGAATCTGGCCGCCGATAAGCGAGAGTGTGCGCCGGAGGCGACTCAGACCGATCTCGACGCAGACCTCGCTGCCTGGTTCGAGTTCGGGTTGCGCGGGAATGTTCGACGGTCCGCATCCGTAGCCCGGAGTTCGCCATGATCAGATGCACTCGTATCGGCAGGTCCGGAAGTCGACACATGCGATGGAGGAGTAGCCGATCCTGTGAACCGAAAGCATGATCGATTATGGATGCACGTCCCTTAGTGCGTGTTTGAGATGAGGTTGGTCAGGTCCGGTTGAAGGTGCGGCGGGCTTGTCGGTGTGCCGGTTGACCACGGG
>NZ_JBNCLE010000022.1:0-89530 GCF_049844495.1 Micromonospora sp. DT48 | reverse complement strand
GCGCCCGCTGGTTCCACCAACGCGCACGGCTAAGCAGGGACTACACCCTGGTCAGCTAGCAATTGGCGGCTGCCGTATTAGGGCCAGGGGGGATAGCGAGCGTGATCCGGACCACTCGACCGGATGTTTGAGTCGTCTCATCCTGGTGAGGTTTCGCGGCTTCGCAGCTAGGGCAGTGATGCAGCCAGCGGTGTTGGGGGCGGTGACCAGCTGGTCACCGCCCTGAGCGTTCCGCCGTGCGCCGGGGCACGGAGCCTTCCCGGCGTTGCCCACGTGCGAGGGGGAGGGTCATGGGCGAATGGCCAGGAGTACACCGGGCTCGACGTGCTGCCTCAGGGCGCAGCGGAGGTCGACATGAGCACGCGTGACCAGGTCCCGACCCGTCGTCGGGGCCGCGTCCGCGCGGCGGCGACGGCCGCGGCGCTGACGTTGGTGGCGCCGATGGCGGCTTGTGCCTCCGGCGGCGACGGCGGGATACCCACGATCAACCTTTACTACCCGCCGGAGCAGAACCTCCAGCAGGTGGTCGACCGGTGCAACACCGAGGCGGACGGGCGGTACCGCATCGTCAACCGGGTGCTGCCGCGCGAGGCCGACGAGCAGCGGGTGCAGTTGGTGCGCCGGCTCGCCGCCTCCGACGACGGCATGGACGTGCTCGGTCTCGACGTGACCTGGACCCAGGAGTTCGCCGGCGCGAACTGGATCCGGGAATGGACCGGTCAGGACCGCGCCGAGGTGGAGGAGGGCACTCTCGAAGGCCCGCTGGAGACCGCCCGGTACGAGGACAAGCTCTACGCCGCGCCGAAGAACACCAACGTCCAGCTGCTGTGGTACCGCAAGGACCTGGTGCCCGAGCCACCGGCCACCTGGGACGAGATGATCTCGACGGCGCAGCAGCTGCGGGAGCAGGGCAAGCCGCACCAGGTGCTCACCATGGGCGCCCAGTACGAGGGGCTCGTGGTGCTCTACAACACCCTCGTGGCCAGCGCTGGCGGCAACATCCTCAACGACGACGGCACCGAGGCGTTGGTGGACGAGGGCGCCGTGCGGGCGCTGGAGGTGTTGCGCAACTTCGCCACCTCCGGGGTGACCTCACCGTCGTTCAGCAACGCCACCGAGGACCCGGTGCGGTTGGAGTTCCAGAACGGCAGCGGCGCGTTCCAGGTGAACTGGCCCTTCGTCTATCCGGCGATGCAGGAGGCCAACCCCGAGCTGGCCGAGAAGGTCGCCTGGGCGCGGGTGCCCGGCGTCGACGCGGACACCCCGGGCCGGGTCACCATCGGCGGGATCAACCTCGCCGTCAGCCGGTACTCGCCGCACCCGGAGGAGTCCTTCGAGGCGGCCCGCTGCCTGCGTAACGCGGAGAACCAGAAGTTCTCCGCGATCAACGACGGGGTGCCGCCGACCATCGAGAGCGTCTACGACGACCCGGAGATGGAGGAGGCGTACCCGATGAAGGAGACCATCCTCGAACAGCTGCGGGATCCGGCGGTGCGGCCGTTGACCCCGGCGTACCAGAGCATCTCCACCGTGACCTCGGCGATCCTGTCGCCGCCGTCGGCGATCGACCCGGAGTCGACCGCCGAGGAACTGCGCGAGGCGGTCGCCGCCGCGCTGGAGTCGAGGGGAGTCCTGCCGTGAGCGAGCGAAGCACCCCGGCCGGTGCGGACGTGGCCACCGACGCCACCCGCAGCGGCCGATCCGTGGCCGAGCCGGAGCGTCGACGCGGCAAGGCGCCGTTGAGTGAGAACAAGCGGGCCGAGCGTCGGCTGGGCTGGCTGCTCTGCGCCCCGGCCGCGCTGGTCATGCTGGCGGTGACCGCCTATCCGATCCTGTATTCGGTGTGGCTGTCGCTGCAACGCTACGACCTGCGTTTTCCCGCCGAGCGGGAGTTCATCGGGTTGCAGAACTACGCCACGGTGCTGACCAACGAGTTCTGGTGGACGGCGTTCGGGGTGACCATGCTGATCACGGTGGTCACCGTGGCCGTGGAGCTGGTGCTCGGCATGGGGCTGGCGCTGATCATGCACCGTACGCTGATCGGGCGCGGCATCGTGCGGACCTCGGCGCTGATCCCGTACGGCATCGTCACGGTGGTGGCCGCCTTCTCCTGGCGGTACGCGTGGACGCCCGGCACCGGGTATCTGGCCAACCTCTTCTCCGACGGGGCGCCACTGACCGAGCGGGCCAGCTCGCTGGCGATCATCATGCTGGCGGAGATCTGGAAGACCACGCCGTTCATGGCGTTGCTGCTGATGGCGGGTCTGGCGTTGGTGCCGGAGGATCTGCTCAAGGCGGCCTCCACCGACGGCGCGACCGCCTGGCAGCGGTTCACCAAGGTGATGCTGCCGGTGATGAAGCCGGCGATCCTGGTGGCGCTGCTGTTCCGCACCCTGGACGCGTTCCGGGTCTTCGACAACATCTACGTGCTCACGTCGGGGGCCAACGAGACCTCGTCGGTGTCGATGATCGCCTACAACAACCTGATCCGGGGTCTGAACCTCGGCATCGGGTCGACGATGTCGGTGCTGATCTTCATCACGGTGGCGATCATCGCGTTCGTCTTCGTGAAGCTGTTCGGTACCGCTGCCCCGGGCAGCGACGACGGAGAGAGGCGCTGACATGGCTGACACCACCACCCGGGCCAAGGCGCGCTGGGGGCTGCTGGACCTCGCCGTGGTCGTGTTCGCGCTGACCCCGGTGCTGTGGATCATGTCGCTGTCGTTCAAGACGCCGGCGACGTTGACCGACGGCAAGTTCATCCCACGCGAGTGGACCCTGGAGAACTACCGGACGATCTTCGCCACCGACCAGTTCGTCCGGGCGCTGGTCAACTCCATCGGCATCGCGCTGATCGCCACCACCATCGCCGTCGTGCTCGGTGCGATGGCCGCGTACGCGATCTCGCGGTTGGACTTCCCCGGGAAGCGGCTGCTGATCGGCGTCTCCCTGCTGATCGCGATGTTCCCGCAGGTGTCGCTGGTCTCGCCGCTGTTCGAGATCGAGCGGCAGCTCGGCCTCTTCGACACCTGGCCGGGGCTGATCCTGCCGTACATCACCTTCGCGCTGCCGTTGGCGATCTACACGCTGTCGGCGTTCTTCAAGCAGATCCCGTGGGATCTGGAGAAGGCCGCGAAGATGGACGGGGCCACCCAGGCGCAGGCGTTCCGGCGGGTGATCGCCCCGCTGGCGGCACCGGGCCTGTTCACCACGGCCATCCTGGTCTTCATCTTCTGCTGGAACGACTTCCTGTTCGCCATCTCGCTGACCTCCACCGAGCGGTCCCGCACGGTGCCGGTGGCGCTGTCGTTCTTCACCGGTGCCTCGCAGTTCGAGGACCCGACCGGCGCGATCTGCGCCGCCGCCGTGGTGATCACGGTGCCGATCATCCTGTTCGTGCTGTTCTTCCAGCGTCGCATCGTCTCCGGCCTGACCTCCGGCGCCGTCAAGGGATAGGTGAGTACTCGTGGCTGACATCGTGCTCGACAAGGTGAGCAAGAAGTTCCCGGACGGCACCACGGCGGTGCGGGACGTCGACCTGGAGATCGCCGACGGCGAGTTCGTCATCCTGGTCGGCCCCTCCGGCTGCGGCAAGTCCACCACGCTCAACATGATCGCCGGCTTGGAGGACATCAGCTCCGGTGAGCTGCGCATCGGCGGGGAGCGGGTCAACGACAAGGCCCCCCGGGACCGGGACATCGCCATGGTGTTCCAGTCGTACGCGCTGTACCCGAACATGACCGTCCGGGAGAACATGGCGTTCCCGCTGCGGCTGGCGAAGCTCGACCGGGCCACCATCGACCAGAAGGTCGAGGAGGCGGCCAAGGTCCTGGAGCTGACTCCGTTGCTGGACCGCAAGCCGGCGAACCTCTCCGGTGGGCAGCGGCAGCGGGTGGCGATGGGCCGGGCGATCGTCCGGCAGCCCAAGGCGTTCCTGATGGACGAGCCGCTGTCCAACCTGGACGCCAAGCTGCGGGTGCAGATGCGGACCGTGGTGTCCCGGTTGCAGAAGCAGCTCGCCACCACCACCGTCTACGTCACCCACGACCAGACCGAGGCGATGACCCTCGGCGACCGCGTGGTGATCATGCGGGGTGGCGCGATCCAGCAGGTCGGCCCGCCGCAGGAGCTGTACGACCACCCGAACAACCTCTTCGTGGCCGGCTTCATCGGCTCACCGTCGATGAACTTCCTGACCGCCACGGTCGAGGAGGGCAGGCTGCGTACCGCCCTGGGTGACATGCCGATCGGCGACCGGATCCGCCGCGAGCTGGAAAGCGCGGACGCCCCTCGGGAACTGATCCTCGGCATCCGTCCCGAGCACTTCGAGGACGCCGAGCTGATCGACGACGAGGCCCGCCGTCGGGGCATGGAGTTCACCGCGCCGGTGGACATCGTCGAGTCGATGGGCTCGGACAAGTACGTCTACCTCGGCGTCGAGGGCGAGCGGGCCACCTCGGCCGAGCTGGAGGAGTTGGCCGCCGACGCGGGCGCGGCCGACTTCAGTGGTGCCGGGTCGAACCTCGTCACCCGGTTGTCGGCGGAGTCGACCGTCACCGAGGGGGAGGACCGGCGGGTCTGGTTCAACCTGGAGAAGATCCACCTGTTCGACCCGTCGGACGGCCGCAATCTGACCCTGCACGAGGGCCGCGCCGCCGGGGCCCTCGCCGACTGAGCCGACTGACCGGTCGCGACGACCAAGTGGGTACATCTGTTTGTCGCTGGGACGACAACAGATGTACCCACGACCGGGTCAGTGTGAGTGGCGGGGCACCGCGCTGCCGCTGCCACCGACCAGGAAGTCCAGATCCGCGCCCGTGTCGGCCTGCTGGACGTGCTCGCTGTACAGGCGTACCCAGCCCCGCTCGGCCACCAGCGGCGGCGGCTGCCAGGCGGCGCGGCGGTGCGCCAGTTCCGCCTCGTCGACCAGCAGGTCCAGTCGGCGCGCCGGGACGTCGAGGTGCACCAGGTCGCCGGTGCGTACCAGCGCCAGGGGGCCGCCCACCGACGCCTCCGGCGCCACGTGCAGCACACAGGTGCCGTACCCGGTGCCACTCATCCGGGCGTCGGAGATCCGGACCATGTCGGTGACGCCGGCGGCGAGCAGCCGTCGGGGCATCGGCACGTTGCCCACCTCCGGGAAACCCGGGTAGCCGCGTGGCCCGGCGTTGCGTACCACGATGACCGTGTCGGCCGTGACGTCGAGATCCGGGTCGTCGGCGGCGACGGCGTAGTCCTCGATCCGGTCGAAGACGAGCGCCGGACCGGTGTGCGTGAGCAGGTGCGCCGAGGCGGCGGAGACCTTCAGCACCGCCCCGGACGGCGCGAGTGACCCTCGCAGCACGACGGTGCCGGAGCCGGCGGGCTGGAAGGGCTCGGCGAGGGTGCCGATGACCTGCCGGTTCCAGCACTGGACACCGTCGATGGTGTCGGCCACGCTTTTTCCGCTCACCGTGACGTGGTCCAGGTGCAGCAGCGGGGCGATCTCCTTCATCACCGCCGGCACGCCGCCCGCGTACGCGAAGTCCTCCATGAGGTATCGGCCGGACGGCATCAGGTTGACGAGCATCGGAACGTCGGCGGTGAGCGTGTCGAAGTCGTCGAGCGACAGGGGGACACCGACGCGTCCGGCGATGGCGAGCAGGTGTACGACGGCGTTGGTGGAGCCACCGATCGCGGCGTTGACCCGGATGGCGTTCTCGAACGCCTGACGGGTGAGCACCGTGGACAGCCGCTGGTCCTGTTCGACCATGGTGACGATCCGCCGCCCGGCGGCGTGTGCGAGCGCGTACCTGCGCGAGTCGACCGCCGGGACCGCTGCGGCCCCGGGCAGTTGGACGCCCAACGCCTCGGTCACGCAGGCCATCGTGGAGGCGGTACCCATGGTCATGCAGTGCCCCTGGCTGCGGGACATGCAGACCTCCGCCTCCGCGCAGTCGGCCACGCTCATCCGCCCGGCCCGCAGTTCCTCGGTGAAGCGCCAGACGTCGGTGCCCGATCCGATGTCCTGGCCCCGGAACTTGCCGTTCAGCATCGGACCACCGGTGATCATGAGGCTGGGGAGGTCGACGCTGGCGGCACCCATCAGCAGCCCGGGTGTGGTCTTGTCGCAGCCGGAGATCAGCACCACGCCGTCGAGGGGGTTGGCCCGGACGAGTTCCTCCAGCTCCATCGCCAGCAGGTTGCGGTAGAGCATGGTGGTGGGCCGCATGAGCGGTTCGCCGAGGCTCATCGCCGGGAACTCCAGCGGCAGGCCGCCGCTCTCCCACACGCCCCGCTTCACCGATTCGGCCAGCTCGCTGAGGTGGGCGTTGCACGGGGTCAGCTCCGACCAGGTGGTGGCGATGCCGATCACCGGGCGACCGTCGAAGACGTCGTCGGCGAACCCCTGGTTACGCATCCAGGATCGATGGATGAACCCGTTGCGGCCCTCGGCACCGAACCACTGGGCGCTGCGCAGTGGTCGACTCGTCATCGACATCGGCACACCTTTCTGTCAACCGTGGCTGTCCGACCCGGGTGCAAGCCGTCCGTCGACTCGCCGGGGGATGGCGGTGTACTCGTCGCGCAGTTCCTCGGGTAGGAGCCATTCCGGGGCGTCCTGCCACGCCATTGGGCGCAGGAAACGTCGGATCGCGGTGGCACCCACCGAGGTGTGCACGGCGTTCGTCGACGGCCAGGGCCCACCGTGGTGCTGGGCCCAGGACACCCGGACACCGGTGGGGTAACCGTCGAAGACGAGGCGACCGGCGCGGGCCGCGAGCACGTCGGCCAGCCTGCGGACGACGTCGGGGTGGTCGCTCGGCCCCCGGTGCACCGACCCGGTCAGCGACGGCGGCACGACGGCCAATGCGGCGTCGAGGTCGGCGACGTCGCGGTAGCGGACCACGACCAGGAGCGGGCCGAAGCACTCCTCGGCGATCTCGGCGGTCAGGCCCGGCAGGTCGACCTCCAGCAGCGTCGGCGCGACGGTGAAACCCGCGCCCGCGTCGATCGGGGGGCGCGCCGCGAGGCGGGCACCGGCCCGCTGGAGGGATTCGGCCCCCTGCTCGTACGCGTCCCGGATGCGCCGGTTCAGCAGGACCACCCCGCCGGACGCGGTGACCTTGTCCCGGAGCGCCTCGACCAGCCGGTCACCGGCCGCATCGGACGCGACGAACGCCAACCCGGGCTTGGTGCACAGTTGACCGCCCGACCCGGTGAAGGAGGCGTACAGCCCGTCGGCGATCTGCTCGGCCCGGCTGGCGGCTGCCCCGGGCAGGACGACGATCGGGTTCACGCTGCCCATCTCGGCGTAGAGCGGCACCGGGTCGGCGCGTTCGTCGATGGCCGCCCCGATGGCGCGGGCGGCACTGGCCGAGCCGGTCAGGGCGACCGCCCGGATCGCCGGGTGGCGCACCAGCGCGAGACCGGCCTGTTCCCCGTACACGATCGAGGTGACCCCGGCGGGCCCACCGGTGGAGCGGACGGCCGCCTCGATCGCGTCGGCGCTGGCACGTGACGTCAGGGGATGGGACGGGTGGGCCTTCACCACCGTGGGGCAACCGGCGGCGAGCGCCGAGGCGGTGTCGCCACCGGCGACGGAGAAGGCGAACGGGAAGTTGCTGGCACCGAAGACGGCCACCGGCCCGAGGGGCACCAACATCCGCCGTACGTCGGGGCCGGGCCCGATCGGTGTGTCGGCGGCGTGGTCGATGGCCGCCTCCAGGTACCCGCCGTCGCGCAGCACCGCCGCGAACATCCGGAACTGGACCGCCGCGCGGGTGAGTTCCGTGTCGAGTCGGGTGTGGCTGAGGCCGGTCTCGGCCTGCGCGGTGGCGACGAGGTTCTCACGGCGGGTACCCAGGGACGTGGCGATCGCCTCCAGCACCTGAGCCCTGCCGAGTCTGCCGAGGTCGGCCAGCCACTGATTCGCCCGGGACGCCTGACCGACGATCGTCTCCACACCGGACTCGTCGGTCTCGGTGAGATCCGTCGGGCGTGCTCGGCCGTCGCGCGGGTCGATGGTGGTGACGTTCACAGCAGTCCTCTCCTCGCCAGGTTGCCCATCAGGTCGCGGACGCCGAACCGCCAGGGCTCGCACCGCTCGGCGTGCTGCACCCGGTTGACCAGGGTGCCGAGCGCCGGGCAGCTGATCCGCACCACGTCGCCGATCTGGTGGGTGAAGCCCTCACCGGGGCGGTCCCGGTCCTGGGTGGGCGCGAACATGGTGCCGAGCAGCAGAACGGCACCGTCGGGGTACTGGTGGTGCGGGCCGATCAACTGCCGCACCAGCGCCTCCGGGTCGCGTGACATCCGGGCCATCTGCGAGGTCGCCGCCAGGTGGAAACCGTCCACCCCGTCGACCCGCAGGCCCACGTCGAGCGTGCGTACCCGGTCGAGCGGGAACCGGGTGTCGAACAGCCGGATCATCGGACCGAGGGCGCAGGAGGCGTTGTTGTCCTTCGCCCGGCCGAGCAGCAGCGCCGAGCGGCCCTCGACGTCCCGCAGGTTCACGTCGTTGCCGAGGGTGGCGCCGACGATCCGGCCGCTGGACTGGATGACGAGCGCGACCTCGGGTTCCGGGTTGTTCCAGGTGGACGCGGCGAGCACGCCGACCTGGACGGCGGTGCCGACGGCGGAGAGGACCTGTCCCTTGGTGAAGATCTCGGCGTCCGGCCCGATCCCCACCTCCAGGTACTGACTCCACAGCCCTTCCGCGATCAGCAGGTCCTTGAGTCGCTCCGCCTCCGCCGAGCCGGGGACCAGGCTGTGCAGGTCGGCACCGAGGTCGGCGAGCATCCGGTGACGGATGTCCGCGGCGAGCGTCAGGTCGCCCCGGGCCCGTTCCTCGATGACGCGTTCGATCAGCGAGACGGGGAAGGTCACCCCAGCGGCCTTGAGCGCGTGCAGGTCGACCGGGGCGAGCAGTCGGGGTCGGGCGCGGTCCGGGTGCGGGGAGCCGGTGTTGGTGAGGATCTCGGCGAAACCGCCGACCCGGGGACCGTCCAGTTCGGCCACCGTGGTGGCGGGGTCGGGCAGCTCGCAGACGTCCCGCACGGTCGGGAAGTGGTGGCTGAGGTCGATCACCTCGCCGTCGCGGACGGTCACGGGTGAGGGCCCGTCGACGGTCGGATCCCAGATCCGACCGATGAGGACGCTGTGGTCGACGTCGTCCGGCAACGCCTCGGCGGCGGTGCCGAACCAGGGCTCCTGGCTCATGGTCACTCTCCCCGCGACAGGTCAGAGTCGCCGAGCTGGAAATCTGCAACGATCGTAGCGCTATGTGCAACGACGTCAAGGGCGTGTTGCGTCAGGCGCGGAGTGGCATTGCATATGATGCAACCAATGTGCGCTGAGCTGCCGTGGAGGGAAGCAACGTCGTGTCGCAATCGATTCGCCGCGCGGTCGACCTGATCCGCCGCACCGCGCAGTCCCCGCTGTCACTCACCGAGGCGGCGGAGGTGCTGGGCGTCCACAAGTCCACCGCCCTGCGGATCCTCCACACACTCGAAGCGGAGCGCTTCGTCCGCCGGACCGGTGCCGGGAGCTACGTGCTCGGCAGCGGCATCATCGAGCTGTCGGAACTCGCCCTCGGCTCGATGGACCTGCGCCAGTTCGCCGCCGCGCCGCTGCGGGCGCTCCAGCGCCAGACCGGCCACACCGTGCACCTGGCGCAGCTCACCGGCGACGAGATCATCTACATCGACAAGGTGGACAGCCCGGCCTTCGACGCGGTCAAGCTGCCGTCGCGGATCGGGCGTGCGGTCTCCAGCTACGCCAGCGCCGTCGGCAAGGTCATCCTGGCGTACCTGCCCACGGAGGAACGCGACCGCCTGCTCTCCCACGTCGTCTTCGAGCGGTTCACCGACACCACGTACGCCGACCGCGAGGCCCTGGAAGCCGAACTCGGCCGCATCCGGGAGCAGGGCTGGGCCGTCGACAACGGCGAGCACGACGCGTACGTGATGTGCGTGGCGGCGCCGATCAGAGATTCGCGCGGTCGGGTGATCGCCGCCGCCTCGATGACAGCGATCGAGGTCATCGCCAGCCTCGACCAGCTCAAGAGTGGTCTTCCCCTCCTGCTCGACACCGCGAACCAGATCTCCCGCGAGCTGGGCCACACCGCCGAGTCGGGCTGAACCGACGGCGGGTCGGGGGCGGGCCGCGTACGCCGCCGTCGGTCTCCGGGCCCGCCCCGGGCCCACGCCGGGGGAGGGCGCGGACCCGGGACGGGCGGCTAACCGGAGCGCACCGGCACCCAGTCGGTGAACCGCCGATGCAGGTCGGTCGGCGGCCTCCCGCCATCCGACGCGGCCAGTTGCTGGGCGGCCTCCTCCCGCAGGGTCACGAGGTAGACCATCAGGCCGGGCATGTTGCCCCGGTATCCGGCGAGCAGACTCAGCTTCGCCGGGGAACAGGGCCAGGCGATCCCGCACGCCCGGCAGCGCCAGGTCGGACGCGACGGCACGTGCTCGATCGGTCCGCCGCTCACCGGCACGCCCGCGCGGGACGCCGGCGGGGCGGATGCCGACGCGCGGCGTAGGGGACCGGTGCCACGTTCACCGGACGTAGCCCCTGCGGCATCACGAACAACTGTCGCTTCTGAGTCGCGTCGCCGTGCCGATCGAGCTGATAGCAGTCGATCCAGGTCCACCCGTGCGGCGGGTGCCGGTCGAGCAGCTCGCGGATCACCCGTACCAGGATCGGGTTGCCGAACTGCGGGGAGGCGTCCCGGGTCAGGAGGTACACGCCGGGGGTGAGCCGGGGCGTGCCGTCCTCGCGCGTCACCGGACATGGGCGCGGTCGGTAGGCCGGCCCGGCGCGGGTGCGACGTGGACGGGCTTCGGAACGGGCACGACGGACCTCCTCGGTCGGCACGGATCGGGGAGGGCCGCCCGAGAGTGCTCGCCCGTCGGGCGGCCCCGCGCGAGTCCCGTCGACGGGTGGTGCCACGCCGACGGGCTGCGCTGGTGACACTCTGGTATGGACACCACTACTCTCGGAAGGTGCTTCCGCTGTTCGGGCTGAGCTGGCGAAACGACCGCCGTCCCGGTGGCGACGCGGGTAGTTGACCTTCAAAGGTGGGGAGTCCTGAATGGCTGACATACCGAACCCCGTGGCCGCCTTCATCGTTGGCGAGATCCGCCGGGCGCGGGGCGCGGCGGGCATGACGCAGGAGGCGTTCGGGCGCGCCGCCGGGTTCAGCGCCTCCCACGTCAGCGCCGTCGAAGGTGGTACCCGGGCGGTGACGCTGGACTTCATCCGAGGAGCCGACCGCGCGCTGGGCAACGGTGGTCTCCTGGAGCGGCTGGCGACGAAACTCGGTGCACCCGCCTGGTTCCTGCCCTGGCTCGACGCCGAACGCAGCGCCACCCAGCTCCGCTACTTCGAACCCAACCTGATCCCCGGCCTGTTGCAGAGCGAGGCGTACGCCCGTGCCGTCCTACGGCTTGATCCCCGGCTGACCGATGACGAGGTGGATCGTCGGGTCGCCGGTCGGCTCGAACGGCAGGCGATCCTGACTCGGACGTCACCACCCCAGCTCGTCGTTGTCGTCGACGAGGGGGCGGTCCGTCGGGTCGGCGACGGGAGCGAGAAACAGATGGCTGAGCAGCTCTTGCACCTTGCCGCCTGCGCGGAGCGACCCAACATCAACGTCCACGTCATTCCAGCCGACGTGGGCCTTCACGCCGGGCTGTCCGGCCCGCTGTCCCTGGCGCACATGCCGGACGGCAGCTGGATCGGATACCTCGAAAACCAACTCGGCGGCGATGTCGTGCACCGGCCAGCTGACCTCGATACGCTCTTCCAACGGTGGGAGAGCGTCCGCACCGAAGCCCTGTCCCGGCGACAGTCCCTGGACCTCATCAAGGAAGCGGCGAACCAATGGATCTGAACGGCGCGCGATGGCGCAAGGCCACCCGCAGCGGCACCAGCGGCGGTAACTGTGTCGAGGTCGCCGACAACCTTCCTGGCGTCGTCGGGGTCCGCGACTCGAAGGACCCGACCGGTCCGGCGCTGACCTTCGCTCCGGCGGCGTGGCGTGCGTTCGTCGCCCAGGTCGCCGACCGGGCCCGAACGCACCGCCTTCCTGTCGCCGAGGTTCGAGGTTGACCTTGTCGTAGCGTCAATGTTTACCGTCGCTGGTCATGACGATCTCGGTGATGGACAGCGCCTCGGGGATGCGCCGCGTGTTGGCCGCGAGCCCGGACCAACGAGCGGACCTGGTACGCGAGATGTGGACGCCGATGGCGGGGATGTATCACTTCGTCCCCGGCGGCCTGGACCTGGCCGAGGTGCACCGACAGAACTTCGGGTTCGACTGGAACGGCCCGACCGGGCAGCTACAGGAGGGCCTGGACGCCCTGGTCGCCGCCGACGCGTGGACCCGCCTGACGAAGGCCCTCGACGCCGGGGCCGCAGCCCTGCGGGCCGCCGATCCCGACCTGGAGATCCCCGACCTGACCGTGCTGCTCGTGCTGGGCGATCCCACCAACGGCCACTTCCTCGACGAGGCGCAGGGACTGTCCGGGTTCGGCGGCATCAGCGGCTACATCGCCATCACCGTCTGGCCCACGCCACGCGTGCTCGACCGGCTGGAGGCGATCGCGGTGCACGAACTGCATCACAACGTGCGGTACTCGCCGGGCGGTGTCGACTGGGATCCGGGCACGGTGACCGTGGGCGAGCAGGTCATCTCCGAAGGGCTCGCGGACGTGTTCGCGGCCGAGCTGTACGGCGACGCGGGCTACACCCACTTCGTGAGCGAGCAGACGCGTACCGATGACGAGGTCCTGGCGAAGGTCGTGACCGGACTCGGTGTGACCGGGATGCAGAACTTCGCCGCCTGGGTGCACGGTGACGCCACCGCGCGGCTCTTCGGGGGCGAGCCGGTCGGTCTGCCGACCGGGGCCGGGTACGCGGCCGGTGCACGGATCGTCCAGGCGTACCTCGACGTCACCGGCACGACGGCGACGCAGGCCGTCCGTACTCCCACAGCCGACATCCTGCGCATCGCCCTGCCCCGGCTCGGCCGCAGCGCCGACGCGGGACACTGAGCGGATCGCGGCGGCGGGAGCCCGAGATGGAGTGGACGGTGCACCAACTCGCCGAGCGTGCCGGGGTCAGCGGCCGGACGCTGCGGCACTACCACCGGATCGGGTTGCTCACGCCCGACCGCGTCGGGTCCAACGGCTACCGCTACTACGGACCCGACACGGTCGCGCGCCTGCAACGCATCCTCCTGCTCCGCGACACCGGCCTGGCCCTGGCGGAGATCGCCCGGATCCTCGACGCGCCCGAGACCCCCACCGCCGAGGTCGAAGCCCTACAGGCGCACCTGACGCAGCTCGCCCATGAGCGGGAGGCCCTGGAACGACGCATCAGCGCGGTCGAGCACACCCTGGAGATGCGTCGCCAGGGGCGCGAGCCACGGATGGACGTGATGCTCGACGGCTTCAACGACCGCTACGAGGCGGAGGTCGTCGAACGGTGGGGACGCGACGCCTTCGACGCGTCGAACCGGTGGTGGCACCGCAAGTCCATCCGCCAGCAGCGGGACTGGAAAGCCAACACCGAAGCCCTGATCGCCCGGTGGCGTGAGCTGCACGACGAAGGCCACACGCCGGACTCCGCCGCCGCCCAGCAGCATGCCGCCACCCACCTGGCCTGGTTCGCCGAGATCCCCGGCACCCCCACCCACGACGGCGACGCGGCACGATCGGCCGCGATGGTCTGCGGTGTCGCCGACCAGTACGAGACCAACCCCGACTTCCACCAGCTCTTCGGCGGCGAGGCGGCGGCGCGGTTGGCCGCGAACGCGTTACGCATCCACGTCCGGCACCTGGCTTAGGGCGTCGAGCAGTGCGGCCTCGCGGTCGGCGCTCAGTCCGGCGCGCCGGTCCCGGTCCAGGCCGAGCTTCCGCTCCCAGTCGAGGGTGTCCGCCAGCAGGTCCGTACGCGGCCGGTGACACAGCCCGGCAGCGACGGCCGCCGCGCCGCTGCGCGCCGACCACCCGGACCACCCCGGCTCGACCAGCCACATCGGCAGCGACTCCGGGCCCATGTACTGGGCCACGCCCTGGGCCACCAGCCAGTCGGCGTCGACGTCGACCACCGGCCCGGTGTGCCCGCCGACGGCCCGGCACAGGGCGATCCACTCACCGAAGGGCACCACCGGTCCGACCACGTCGAACGTGCCGACGGTGCCGGCCGTCGCGCTGTCCAGCAGCCAGGTCGCCAGATCGCGTACGTCGATCACCTGGGTCGGCAGGTCGGGGGTACGGGGTACCAGCATCGGTCCCCGGGGATCACGGGCGGCGCGGGCGACCCAGTAGCCGCAGCGGTCGGATCGGTCGCCGGGGCCGCCGATCAGCCCGGCGCGCGCCACCAGCAGCCGGTCTCCCACCTCGGTCGTGGCGAGGTGCTCGCAGGCCACCTTCGCCTCGCCGTACTCGGCGCGGTCGACCACGTCCAGACCGGTTGGCGGCAGGGTGGCCGCGGACTCGTCGGCACCGGGTGTGTCCCGGTCGGCGTAGACGTTCACCGACGAGACGTAACTCCAGTGTCGGGCCCGGTCGCCCAGTGCCCGGAGAGCCTGCCGGACGAATCCGGGCTGCCACGACACCTCGATGACGGCGTCCCAGTCGCGGTCGCGCAGCACGTCGTACGCCGTCGGGTCGCTGCGGTCCGCGGCGACGAGGACCGCGCCGTGGGGTACCGCCCCGCTCTTTCCACGGGCCAGACAGGTGACGGCATGCCCCCGGTCGACGGCCTGTCGGGCCACCTCCCGCCCCAGCCACGCCGTCCCGCCCAGCACCAGTGTCCGCATGGTGCCCAGCCAAGCAGCGGTGGCACGGCGCGGCCAAGGATCTCTGCCGTGGGCAGAACGCGTAGTCCCCGAGCGCGGCGCCGACCGCGTTGGAGGCCCGAGCGACTCAACGGCTATTCAGTCGTTCCAGTCGAACCGGGGCGGCAGGGCGAGGAAGTCGGCGTACCGGTGCAGTGCCTGCTCCACCTGCTTGCGACGGGCCGGTCCGAGGTCGACCAGCGGCTGCACGGTGAGGGTGACGCGGGTCTTGGCCAGCCGACGTCGCCAGGTGCCGACCACCCGGCCACCGACGACGACGGTGGCCTGGAAGACGCCGTTGCCGCCCGGGATGATGGCCTGCTTGTGCTCCGGGTCGAGCATCAGCGAGCGGTCCTTGTAGCCGAGCAGGTACTCGTCGAAGCCGGGCAGGGTCAGCACGTCGTCCACCTCGACGCGGGGCGCGTCCAGCAGCGGCGTGTGCAGCACCGCCTCGGCACCGTCGACCAGGACGGTGGTCAGGTCGGCACCGGCGGCGGCGATGCCGCGTTTGGCGTCGGCGGCCGTCAGGCCCGACCAGCCGGCGAAGTCCTGCCGGGTGGTGGGGCCGTGGCTGCGGAAGTAGCGCAGCGCGAGAGTGGCCAACGCCTCGTCGCCGTCGAGCTGCCGCTGGTCGGGTGCCCACTCGTCGAGCAGGGCGAAGGTCTGCTCGGTGCCGATGTTGGGGGCGATGCAGGTGACGCCGCGCTGCGCCGCGTACCACAGCAGGTGGTAGCCGCGTTGACCGGTCGCGTCGATGCCGGCCTCGACCAGCGTCGCCACGCACTCGGCGCGGGTGAGCCGACCACCACCGGCGAGGGCCTCGCCCAGCACCTCGGCGGCACGGTCCGCATCCGCCTCGGACAGGCCGAGGTGTTCCCGGCGCTTCGCCACCCCGACGAGCGCGCGTACGCCGGTCAGCTCCAACTGCCAGCGGACGTCGCGGGTCGGCACCAGGTGGATGGTGCCGCGCATCGGCCAGGTGCGCAGGGCTTCCCGCCGCTCCAACGCGGCGTGTACGTCGGCGTGGGTCGACCCGGGCAGGCGCGCCCCCAGCGACCACATGCCGCTGGCCAGATCCTGCGCCTGCATGGCACCGAACCACTCCACCACCTCGGCCACGCTGCCCGGCGCGGCGATGGTGGGGTGTGGGCGTAGCAGCAGACTGGTCATCCGCAGTGCGAGGGCCTCGGTGCCGCTCAGCGCGGTCGTACCGGTGGATGCCACGTCGTCGGCCGCCTTCCTTCGGTGGTCGACGGCAGCATAGGCGTCGGCACCGACATCACGACCGTGCCGCGCTACCGAAGGCGGCCCCTGATCGCGCTACGCCAACATCGTTGGTGGCGGAGCGCGATCCCCCGTTCAGGCCAACAGGTGCGAGGGCGGCGACAGGATCACCGGCACCAGTGTCAACAGGATGACGTTTTCCCACCTGGTCGAGAACTGTGATCCGAGCAACTTGCGGATATCTTGAGCATGTTCGGCGCGGCGACGGTGGGCTCGTGTCAGCCCCGGCGCGGCGGTGGCACCCGGACGGCGGCCATGCCCGCCGCGGTCGCGGCCTCGATGCCCAGGTCCGCGTCCTCGAAGACCAGGCAGGCCTCCGGCGGCACGGCGAGCAGTTCGGCGGCCCGCAGGAACGGCTCCGGGTCGGGCTTGGGGCGGGAGTAGTCGCCCGCGCAGACCAGCACGTCGAACCGGTCGAGGATGTCCAACGCGGTCAGCGAGGCGGTGACGGCCTCCCGGGTGCTGCCGGAGACCACGGCGAACGGGATGCGTCCGTACGCGTCGTCGATGTGCCGCAGCACCCCGGGGATGCCGGACGCGGTGGGCAGCAACTCCTGGAAGCGCGACTCCCGGTCGGCGACCACGACCTCCACCGGCATGTCCAGCCCGTGCTGTTCGTTGAGGGCGACGACGATGTCCGCCGTCGGCCGCCCGGCCCAGGCGTAGAAGAGATCCTCGGGGAAGGCGCAACCCCACCGGTCGAGAGCGTCCCGCCAGGCGAGGTAGTGCTGGGGCATCGAGTCGACGATGGTGCCGTCGCAGTCGAAGAGGTACGCCTTGAAGTCACCGGTCGGCAGGGGCAGCATCACCGGCCCAGGCTATCCGGCGGTGGGCGAGGGTCGGCTCACCGGCTCCGGCTCAGAGCCGTCGGTACATCACCAGCAGATCGACGTAGCCGTCGGTGGGGTGTCGGAAACCCTCCGGCACCCGCCCGACCACCTCGAAGCCGAGGGAGCGCCACAGCGACACCGCGCGGGTGTTCACCGCCACCACCGCGTTGAACTGCATCGCCCGGTAGCCGTCGGCACGGGCCAGGTCGAGCACGAACTCGCCGAGGGCCCGCCCGACCCCGCGCCCGGCCGCCGTCGGGGCGACCATGAAGCTGCCGTTGGCGACGTGTGCGCCGGGACCGAGCTGGTTGGGGGTCAGCTTCGCCGAGCCGAGCACCGTGCCGTCCCGGTCGACGGCGACCACGGTGCGTCCGGGTGGCTCTACCAGCCACATCTGCCGGGCCCGGGTCTCGTCGACGTCCCGTGGCCAGGTGTACGTCTCACCAGCGGCGACGATCTCCCGCAGGAAGGGCCAGATGCCGGGCCAGTCCTCGGCCGTCGCGATCCTGATCTCCATCACCGACAAGGTTGCCAGCCCACCGCCCCGCCCGGCCACCCGAAAATCGGCCGACCGGGCGCGGCTCACAACAGCCCGGCGGCCATCGCGGTGGTGACCGCGGCGGTGCGGTCGGAGACGTCCAGCTTGTTGAAGGTACGCAGCAGATGGGTCTTCACGGTCGCCTCGCTGATGTGCAGCTCGCGCCCGATCTCGGCGTTCGAGAGGCCGCGACCCACCAGGCGCAGCACCTCCACCTCCCGGGCGGACAGTGTGCCTCGGGTCGGTCGCCGCACCTGGTGCAGCAGTCGGGTGGCCACCGACGGGGCGAGGACCGTGCCGCCCCGCGCGGCGGTGCGGACGGCGGCGATCAGATCCGCCCGCGCGACGTCTTTGAGCAGGTAACCGGCGGCGCCGGCCTCGACGGCCCGGAGGATGTCGGCATCGGTCTCGTAGGTGGTGAGCACCACCACCCGGGTCTGCGGTGACTCGGTGCGGATCCGGGAGGTGGCGTCGACGCCGTCCGCGCCGGGCAGCCGCAGGTCCATCAGTACGACGTCGGGTCGCCGGTGGCGGACCTGGGTCACCGCCTCGGCCGCGTCACCGGCCTCGCCGACGATGGTGATGTCCTCCGCGCTGGCCAACATGCCGGCCACGCCAGCCCGGACCACGGGGTGGTCGTCCACCAGCAGCACAGTGATCATCGGTAGGGCACCTCCACCCGGATCGTGGTCCCGGCACCGGGTGTGGAGCGTACGACCAGAGCGCCGCCGGCCTGCTCGACGCGGGCGCGTAGCCCGGTCAGACCGTAACCGTCGGCGGCCCGGTCGACGTCGAACCCGGTCCCGTCGTCGGCGACCTCCAGGGTGACCCGCTGGTCGTCGTGGCGGAGGAGCACGGCCACCGCGCGGGCGTCGGCGTGCCGACGGATGTTGGCCAGCGCCTCCTGCGCGGCGCGCAGCAGCACCACTTCCCGGTCGGTGCCCGGCGGCGGGCCGGTGCCGGAGACGACACAGCTCGTCGGCACCCCGGTCTCCGCGCGGAACCGCTGTGCCAACCGGTGCAGCGCCTGCTCCAGCGGGGCGTCGGTGAGCTGCGCGGGCGTCAACGCGGCCACCAGCGTGCGGACGTCGATCAGGTTCTCCCGGGCCGTCTGCCGGGCCAGCGCCAGGTGCCGGCGGGCCCGCTCGGGGTCGTCGTCCAGGTCGGCCTCGGCGGCCTGGACGAGCATCACCACGCTGGACAGCCCCTGGGCGACGGTGTCGTGGATGTCGGCGGCGAGCCGTTGGCGTTCGGCGGCGACCCCCGCCTGATGGGACAGCTGGGCCAGCTCCGCCCTGGTCCGCTCCAGTTGGGCGATCAGGTCGGCCCGCCGGGTGCTCTCCTCGACGGTGCGTTGCGACCAGACCCCCAGGACGCAGACGACGAACACGATCATCACCGCGATCAGCAGCGGCCCGACGAGGTCGTGCGGGTCCGGCAGCCGGATCGCCAGGACGACCAGGTGCACCGCGTTGAACAGCACCACCGCGAGCACCGCCGGTACGGCCGGCAGCACCATGAACACCTGCGGGCAGAGCACGAACAACAGGAAGGAGGCGTTGCCGTTGAGCAGCACCGCCGGCACGTAGAGCAGGGCCGCACCGGCGAGGTAGAGGTAGCCCCGCCAGTCTTCGACGGACTCGCGCATCAGTCGACGGCCGAAGCCCGCGTACCAACCGGCGAGGGCGAGGAACAGCGCGAGGCAGCCGATCCGGGCGACCGGCGACGACCACGCGTCGACCGCCACGGCCAGGCCGACCCCGGCCCCGGCCAGCGCGAAGTAGATGTCCCAGAGCCGGAACCGCCCGCTCCACGGGTCGGCAGCGGCGACGTCTCCCCGGCCGTCGTCGACCACCGGGGAGACGTTCGCGGTCGGCGCGGTCACCGCCCCGGCGGTCACCGGCGTGGTCACCGGGAGCGACGACTGCGCCAGCGGAAGGTGGTCAGGCACAGCACCATCCCTCCAACGCACCAAGCGGCCAGCACGAGCGCGATCCGGCCGTGTTCCCAGGAGGGTACGACCTCCTGGGTGAGGATGCTGTCCGGCAGGAACACCGACCGGAAGCCCTGCGCCATCCACTTGAGCGGGAAGAGGGAACCGACCGTGCGCAGCGGCTCGGGCAGTTGCCCGACGGGGGTGTAGAAGACCCCCGAGATGAAGGCGAGCACCAGGTAGGGCAGGTTCATCACGGCCCCGGCGCTGCGCGCCGAGTTGGCCAGGCCGCTCGCGGCGATGCCGGTCAGGGCGCAGGCGGTGGCACCGAGCAGGAACACCCAGCCGAAGGTGAGCCAGCGGCCCGGGTCGGTGGGCAGGGACAGGTCGAAGGCGGCCACGGCGATGCCGAGCAGCACGACCGTCTCGCCGACGGTCACCACCAGCGCCATCAGGATCTTGCCGATGAAGTACGCCGACGGCGGCATCGGCACCCCACGCAACCGGCGCAGGGTTCCGTCGTCGCGGTCCACGGCGATGCCGGTGCCCAGGTTGACGAAGGTGGTGGAGGCGACCCCGGCGGCGATCATGCTCGGTGCGAGGTACTGGGCGGAGGTCACGTCGCTGCCGGGATAGACACCGTCGAAGATCGTGCCGAGCAGGGCGAGGATCACCGCCGGCATGGCGAAGGTGAACACCACGGCGTCGCGTTCCCGGAAGAAGCTCTTGATCTCGATGGTCGCGCGGTGCGCGCCGAGCCGGAGCGCCGACGGGCGTCGAGGCGTACCACGCTGGACGGTGGCCGTCATGACACCTCCGCGATCAGGTCGAGGTAGACGTCCTCAAGGCTCGGTCGACTGACCGTCAGCTCCGGCACCGTGCCGCCGTAGCGGCTGGTCAGCGCCGCGACGAGCGCGGCCGGGTCGTCGGTCTCCTGCCGTCCGTCGGCCCACCGCACCACGGCGCGAGCGGCGGCCTGCCCGACAAGGGCCTCCGGCGTGGCGTCGGCGACGATCCGACCGCCGACGATCACCGCCACCCGGTCGGCCAACGCCTCGGCCTCCTGGAGGTAGTGGGTGCTCAGCAGGATCGTGCTGCCTCCGGTACCGGCCAACTGCCGGATCAGCGTCCAGAACCGGCGGCGGGCCTGCGGGTCGAAACCGGTCGTCGGTTCGTCGAGGAACAGCAGGTGAGGGCGGCCGACGATGCCGAGGGCGACATCGAGTCGGCGGCGTTGGCCGCCGGAGAGGGTCCGTACCCGGGCGGTCGCCTTCTCGGTGAGGCCGACCAACTCGACGACCTGCTCCGGGTCCCGGGGGCGGGGGAAGTAGCGGGCGAAGTGGGTGACCGCCTCCCGGACGGTCAACTCGCCGAGGTCGCCACCGTCCTGGGTGACGATGCCGATGCGGGCCCGCCAGTCCAGGTCGGCGCGGCCCGGATCGTGGCCCAGCACGCTCACCTCACCGGCGTCGCGGCGACGGTGGCCCTCCAGGATCTCGATCGTGGTGGTCTTGCCCGCCCCGTTGGGGCCGAGCAGGGCCACCACCTCGCCGGCACCGACGTCGAGGTCGAGTCCGGCGACGGCGACGGTGTCGCCGTACGTCTTGCGTAGTCCGCGGACGCGGACGGCGGGGGTTGCGGTCATGTCCCGATCGTCTGCCGGTCGGGGTGCGCCACGGGACGACCGGTGGACGGAACGCCGGTGTCCGTCGATCGGTGGACACGACCGCAGTTTGTCGACGCGAAGATCGGGTAGTCGCCGAAGCTGATCCCGATGAGGAAGGACGAGCGATGGCGGCACAGGTCAAGGCGGCGGTGATCTACTACAGCGCCACCGGCATCACCTACCAGATGGCGTCGGCGGCCGCGGAAGCCGCCGGTGAGGCGGGCGCGGAGGTACGGCTGCGCAAGGTACCCGAACTGGCGCCGGAGGAGGCGATCCGCTCCAACGCGGGATGGCACGCGCACCGGTTGGAGACCCAGGACGTGGAGGAGGCGCAGCCGGACGACCTCGACTGGGCCGACGTGGTGATCATGGGCGCGCCGACCCGCTACGGCATGGTCGCGGCGCAGCTCAAGCAGTTCATCGACACCACCGGCCCGTTGTGGGCCCAGGGGGCGCTCGCCGACAAGGTCTACTCGGCCTTCACCTCCACCGCCACCGAGCACGGCGGGCAGGAGTCGACCCTGCTGTCGCTGTTCAACGTCTTCTACCACTGGGGTGGGATCGTGGTCACCCCCGGATACACCGACCCGAGCCAGTTCACCGCCGGAAACCCGTACGGGGCGTCGCACACCAGCAACAACGGCGAGATCCCGCCCGACCATGTCGCGTTGGGAGCGACCGCGTTGACCGCCAAGCGGGCGGTACGCATCGGTGCGGCGCTCAAGCAGGGCCTGGCCGGCTGACCATCCCGGCACGAACGGACCGACGGTCCGGGCGGGGGCTCTCAGACCCGCCCGGACCGTCGGCCGTTCACAGCGCTACCCCCGATCGGCCCGGCTATGCCGGTGCCGCCGGGGACAACTCACCGGCCGGTGCGGGCAGCAGTTCGGGCACCAGGTCGGCGAGGACCGCCACCCCGTCGGGGCTGAGTACCGACTCGGGATGGAACTGCACTCCGGCGAAGGTGCGCCCGCGCAGCGCGTGCACCGAGCCGTCGGTGGCGTCGCGGGCCACCTCCACCGGCCCGTACCGGCTGTCGTGGCGGTCGGCGGTGGCACGGGCGGTGAAGGTGGCGTAGAAGCCGACCCGGCGGGGCGTGCCGAACAGGCTGACCGTGCGTTGCAACCCCTGGTACGGCGCGTCCCGGCGGTGCACGGGCAGCCCGAGCAGACCGGCGAGGAGTTGGTGGCCGAGACAGACGGCGAGCGTCGGATGCCCGGTGTCGAGCAACTCCGTGAGCAGGGCCCGCAGCCGGGCCATCTTCTCCGTGCCGCCGGTCGGGTCACCCGGCCCCGGGCCCACCACCACCAGGTCGTACGCCCGGATCGGCTCCTCGGCCTGCCACGGCCGGACGGTCACCGCCAGCCCGAGCGCGCCGAGCTGGTGGGCCAGCATCCCGGTGAAGGTGTCCTCCCCGTCGACGATGAGCGCCCGACGCCCGGCCAGCGCGGGCACGACCAGGGCGTCCGGCGGTCGTTGGTCCAGCCAGAACCGGGCCAGTGGGGCGTTGCGGGCGGCGAGGGCGGCCCGCACCTGCGGATCGTCGGCCAGCCGTGGGGCCGGGTCCGGCCCGGCCGGTGCCTGCGGGCCGAGGCCGAGGGCGGCCAACACCCCGGCGGCCTTGGCGTGGGTCTCCGCGACCTCGGCGGCGGGGGTGGAGTGCCGCACCAGGGTCGCGCCGACCGGCACCCGCAGCTCACCGGCGGGGGAGATCTCGGCGGTACGGATCAGGATGGGTGCGTCGAGGGTCTGCCGTCCCGCCTCGTCGTGGCCGAGCAGAGCCAACATCCCGGAGTAGTAGCGCCGCCCGACGCCTTCGTACCGGGCGATCACCCGGCAGGCGTTCTCCATCGGGCTGCCGGTCACCGTCGGCGCGAACATCGTCTCCCGCAGCACCTCGCGGACGTCCTTCGAGCCCCGCCCGGCCAGCAGGTACTCGGTGTGCGCCAGGTGCGACATCTCCTTCAGGTACGGCCCGACCACCTGCCCACCCCGCTCGGCGACGGTGGCCATCATCTTCAACTCCTCGTCGAGGACCATGTACAGCTCCTCGGTCTCCTTGGTGTCGGCGAGGAAGCGCAGCAGCGCGGCCCGGTCGGCGGCGGCACCGGTGTGCCGGAAGGTGCCGCTGATCGGGTTCATCATCACCAGGCCGTCATCGACGCTGACGTGCCGTTCCGGGCTGGCGCCGACCAGGGTGCGGGTGCCGGTGTGCACCACGAACGTCCAGTACGCCCCACGCTCGCGCACCAGCAGCGAGCGCAGCGCGGCCAGCGCGGCGGTCAGCGGGACGCCCTGCACCTGGGCGCGCAGGGTGCGGTGGATGACGAAGTTGGCGCCCTCGCCGTGACCGATCTCGTCGGCCAGCACCCGGGCCACGATGTCGGCGTACTGGTCGTCGCTGATGTCGAAGGCGGCGTCGGTGGTGCGTACCGGGGTGCTCGGCAGCGCGTCGAGCACCCCGGTCAGCGGCAGCCGGTGGCGACCGTCGATCCGCAGGCACTCCAGGGGCACCGCGTCGTCGACGCAGGCGAAGCCCCGCTCGACGACCTGCCGGTACGGCACCAGGGCCAGCGTCGCCGGGCCGACCGGGTCGGCGGGCAGTGGGATGTCGGCGAGCCGGTCGACGGTCGTCACGGTGCCGGTGAACAGGTCGACATGGTCGGCACCGTCGCGTCGTAACAGGGCGAACGGACCAGGGTCGAGGTCGGCGGCGAGCCTGTCGAGCAGGTCGGTCAGCTGGTGCATCGGTCTCCTCGGGCCGGGCCGCCGCCGTCGGTGGCGGCCCGGTTACCGGGACTCACCGGCGGCCGCCTCGTCGGGCGGCCGCGTGGGATGAAGCTACGCGCGGGGGAGGGCCGCCGGGTAGGCGTGCCACCAGAAGGTCACGTGCGCGAGCATGCGAACACTCTACGCGTCGGTCGGTCGGTGGGGAAGCCGATCGGCGGACCCGGTGCGCGGTGACGTTCCGGCGTCACGATCGCCGGGTACGTTGACCCGCGATGAAGATTCTCGCGCTGGACCTGGGCACCTCGTCGGTGCGTGGGCTCGTGCTGGGTGACGCCCGACCACTGCCGGGGGCGTTGGCGCGTCGCCGCGTGGTGCTCACCGTCGACGACGAGGGCGCCGGCACCCTCGACGCCCGCCACTACCTGGCCTGTCTGGTCGAGTGTCTGGACGAGTTGCACGAACGGGGCTGCCTGGACGGCGTCGAGCTGGTGGCGATCAGCGGCCAGTGGCACTCGGTGGTGCCGTTGGACACCGACGGTGAGCCGCTCGGGCCGGTCCTGACCTGGTTGGACACCCGACCCGAGCCGTCGCCCACGGCGGTCGGCCCGGCCGACCCGGAAGCCTTCCACCAGCGCACCGGCACCTGGTGGCACCGCTGTTACTGGTCGATGCGGTTGCCCTGGTTGCGGGAGCGTACCGACGCCCGGGTGACGCGTTTCGTCGGCCTGGTCGAGTACGTGCTCGGTCGGCTGCTCACCGAAGCGCCGATGTCGATCTCCCAGGCTTCCGGCACCGGCCTGCTGGACCTGCACACCCTGGACTGGGATCCGGAGGCCTGCGCCCTGGCCGGCAGCGACGGCTCGGACCTGCCCGAGCTGGTCACCCGCGACTGGTCCGGAGCGCTGTGCGCCGAGTACGCCCGGCGGTGGCCGGCCCTGGCCCGGGTCCGGTGGGCGCCGCCGATCGGTGACGGCGCGGCCTCCAACGTCGGCTCCGGCTGTGTGGACCCCAGCCGGGCGGCGGTGACCGTGGGCACCTCCTCGGCGGTGCGGTTGTTGCAGCGGATGCCGGCGCACACCGAGTCGCCGGCACTGCCGCACCGGCTGTGGCGCTACCGTGTCGACCACGACCATGTGGTGACCGGGGCGGCGTACTCCTCCGGTGGGAACCTGTTCGCCTGGGCCAACCGGGAGTTGCGGCTGCCGACCGGCAAGGCGCTGGAGCAGGCGTTGGCGCTGCTGCCGCCGGACGGCGGTCGGCCGGCCAACATCCGCTTCGGCGGTGACCGTCCGCCGAGTCGCCAACCGGCCGGGCTGGGGATGCTGTGCGGGCTGGGCTTCGGCACCACCGCCGTGGAGATGCTGGCCGGGCTCATGTACGGGGTGTGTGAGCAGGTCGTCGGCGACCTGGTGGTGCTGGAGTCCACGGTGGGTCGGCCGGTGGAGGTGGTCCTCGGCGGCGGTGCGATGGCCGCGTCGACCTGGTGGCGGCAGGCGTTCGCGGCGGTGCTGGCGCCCCGGACGGTCGGCTTCGGGCGGCACCCGGAGATCGGGGCCACCGGTGCGGCGCTGGTGGCGACGGGGCGGATCGCCGATGCTGTGGTGGTGGCCGACATCGGCCGGACGGATGATCAAGAGTCGGCACCCTCGGCATAGGCTGGCGACCAGCAGTATCCTTCCTGAACCATTCTTAAGGGCTAGCGTTGACACTGCTCTCGGGCCTGGTTGGATGGACGGCGCTCCCCGGACCGCGGCGGACGCGTGGGGGAGGAGGAGCGGGTGGGTGTAGGACCGGAGCAGACGCACGGGGTGTCGCAGCATCGCCGTCGCCGGTTCGACGTCCGAGTGGTACCCCACCGACGTCGCTCCCCCCTGCGCCTGCAGGACTGGCGGATGCGCACCAAGCTGGCCACGGTACTGGTCATCCCGTCGGTCGCCTTCCTGGTCCTGGCGGGGGTGCAGACCCAGAGCCTGGTCACCCGGGCCAGCACTCTGAGTGACTTCGCCACCCAGGTCGGCATCGGCCGGGAGATCGCCGCGCTGACCCACCGATTGCAGATCGAGCGCGACCGTACCGCCGGTGAGCTGCCCGCCCTGCGCGACGCGGTCGACGAGGAGGCGAGCGAGAAGCGGTTGGCCGTGTTGCAGCCCTACCGCGACGCCGCCGACCAGGCGGCGGCGGAGCTACGCGCGGCGGCCGAACCGCTGGCCGACGCGGATGGCGTCTGGCGGGACGTCTACGTGGTGGCCTCGCGGGCGTACGAACAGGTCGGATACATCCGCGACACGCTGAGCACGGTGGTGCTCAGCGACGAGACCATCATCGGCAGCTACCACCGCGCGATCGACGCGCTGCTGAACCTGCTCGCCCACCCGACGCCGGGCGCCGACCGGCCGGAGCTGGCCGACGCGGTGCAGCGTTACGTGCAGTTCGCCCGAGCGAAGGACCTCTCCTCGCGGCTGCGGGCGGAGTTGTACTCGGCGGCCCGGGTCGGCAGCTACGAGACCGGCGACGAGACCGAGCTGCCCGAGCTGCGGGCGCGACAGCTGGCCGCCCTCGGCGTGTTCCGGATCGCCGCGACGAACGCGCAGTCGGCCCGCTTCGACGAGATGAGCCTCGATCCGGCGTTCGCCGAAGCCGCCCGGCTGGAGGAGCAGGCGCTGTCACCGGGTACGTTCGCGGTGCTGGACGCGGAACAGTGGTGGACCGCCAGCGAGACCCGGCACGAACTGTTGCAGCGTTTCGAGTCGGAGCTGTTGGCGAGCTCGGCACGCCAGGCGGACGAGGCGAGCGAGGCCCAGCTGCGGGAGACGCTGCTGGTCGTCGGCGTCATCATCACGGTCCTGTTGACGGCGGTGCTGATCTCGGTGCTGATCGGTCGGTCGCTGGCCCGGTCGATCCGGTTGCTGCGTTCGCAGGCGCTGCGGATCGCGCAGATCGAGCTGCCCGAGGCGTTGGCCCGGCTGCGGTCGGTCTCCGGGGGCGTGCCACAGATCGAGGTCGCGCCGGCGGTGGTGCGTTCCCTCGACGAAGTCGGTGAGCTGGCCGAGGCGTTCGTCGCGGTGCACCGCAGCGCGGTCGGGGTGGCGGTCGAGCAGGCGAACATGCGCCGCAACGTCAACGCCATGTTCGTCAACCTCGCTCGACGGAGCCAGGTCCTGGTGGAGCGGCAGTTGGAGCTGCTCGACGACCTGGAACGCGAGGAAGGCGACCCCGAGCAGCTGGAGAACCTGTTCAAGCTGGATCACCTGGCCGCCCGGATGCGCCGTAACGACGAGAGCCTGCTGGTGCTGGCGGGTACGGAGTCGACCCGCCGGTGGAACCGGCCGATCGGGTTGAGCGCGGTGCTGCTGGCGGCCAGTGCCGAGATCGAGCAGTACCAGCGGGTGCGGCACGAGGCGGTGGCGGACCTGCACGTGGTCGGGCACGCGGTGGGTGAGCTGGTGCACCTGCTGGCCGAGCTGCTGGAGAACGCGACCACCTTCTCCCGGCCGGACACCGTCGTGCAGGTGATGGCCCGGGCGGAGGGGGCCGGAGCGGTGATCGAGATCGCCGACCAGGGCCTCGGCATGAGCCCGACGGCGCTGGCCGAGGCGAACGCGGTGCTGGCCGAACCGCCGGCCGCGGACGTGGCGGCGGTCGAGCGGATGGGTCTGTTCGTGGTCAGCCACCTCGCCGCGCGGCACGGCATCGAGGTGCGGTTGCACGGTGGCGTCGGTGGCCTGGTGGCCCGGGTGCGGCTGCCCCATCCGCTGCTCGCCCCGGCACCGCCGCCGAGCCTGGACCCCGAGCCGTCGCCACGGGGACTGCCCGCCGTGGCGCCTCGGTCGATCGCTCCGGCCAATCCGGGGCCGGCGGACCTGCCGGTGGCCGGGCGACGCCCCACCACCGTGCCCCGCCAGGCCCAGCCGGTGCCGGTACGCGCCGAGGACGTGCTCGCCCCGGCGGCCCCGGTGACCGGCGGTGGCGGCTGGTGGTCGCGGGAGGGGCCCTCGTCCGGGGTGGCCGCGGTAGGTGCCGGGGCACCGGCACCACCTGCCGTGCCGGTGACCGCCGGGACGAACGAGCGGGGACTGCCGATGCGGGTGCCCATGGCGCAGCTCAGCGCGGTGACCCAGCCGGCCCGCCCGGGGCAGCAGCCGGCCGCCCGTAACGATCCGGATCCGGAAGCCGTCGGCGGGATGTTGTCCAAGTTGTACAGCGGTGTGCGGCGGGCCGAGGCCGAGGAGACCACCGAGTTTCCCGTGCCACCGTTCGGGGCGTGGAGCGAAGGAGGACGGAAGTGACCACGTTGTCGCAGGAGGCTCGGGACCTGAGCTGGCTGGTCAGCGCGTTCGCGGAGCGGGTGCCCGGGGTGGCGCACGCGGTGGTGGTCTCCTCCGACGGGCTGCTGGTCGCGATATCCGACCATCTGCCCCGGGATCACGCCGACAAGCTCGCCGCGGTGACCTCGGGGCTGATGAGCATCACCGCCGGTGCCGCCCAGATGTTCGACGGGGACGTGGTCAAGCAGACCGTGGTCGAGATGGGGCGCGGCTACTTCCTGGTTATGCAGGTACGAGACGGCTCGATCCTGGCGACCCTGGCGGCGGCGGACGCCGACATCGGTGTGGTGGGCTACGAGATGGCCCGGCTGGCCAAGCAGGCGGGGGAGATGCTGACCCCTGCCCTGCGCGCCGAGTTGCAGCAGGCGCTGCCCCGCTGAGCCGCCCGGGTCACCGCACGCATTCGGGGATCGTACGTGCCTCGGCGGCGGCCCGGTTCGGGGCCGCCGCCGAGGTGTCGGTCAGATCGCGTTGTCCGCGATGACCTGGCGGTACCAGTGGGCGCTGCGCTTGAACACCCGACGCTGGGTGGGGTAGTCGACGTAGATCAACCCCCACCGCTGCTCGTAGCCCTCGGCCCACTCGAAGTTGTCGAGCAGGGACCAGACGTGGAAGCTCTCCAGCGGCACGCCATCGGCGATGGCCTGGTGGGCGGCGGCCAGGTGGTCTCGCAGGAAAGTGATCCGCCCGTGGTCCTCCACGGTGCCTTCGGCGCTGAGCACGTCGGGGGTGGGTAGACCGTTCTCGGTGACGGTGAGCGGGATCTGCCCGTAGTCGCGGGTGACCCGGGTCAGGATGTCGTACATGCCGTCCGGGTAGATCTGCTGCCACTGCGCCTCGGAGGTGGGCCAGCGGCGCGCCATGCCGCCGGAGGCGGTGACGTAGATCGGGGTGTAGTACTGCACGGCGAGCAGGTCGATCGGGCTGGAGATGATCTCCAGGTCGCCGTCGCGGATGCCGCGGACCATGCGACTGTTCGGCCCGAGGTCGGCCAGGACGTCCTCCGGGTAGCTGCCGGTCAGCGCGGAGTCGAGGTAGAGCCGGTTCTCGTAACCGTCGTAGAGGCGGGTGGCCTCGGCGGCCTCGGTGGAGTCGTCGGCGGGGTAGCAGGGGTGCAGGTTGAAGGCGGGGCCGATGCGACTGTTGCTGCCGGTGGCACGCAGGGCGCCCACGGCGAGGCCGTGGGCGAGCTGGAGGTGGTGGGCGACCAGGTACGCCGCGTCGGGGTCCTGCCGGCCGGGAGCGTGGTGACCGGAGAGGTAGCCGTTCTGCACCACGGTCTTCGGCTCGTTGATGGTCAGCCAGACCGGCACGCGCTCGCCGAGGGCGTCGAAGACGATGGCGGCGTAGTCGGCGAACCGGTAGGCGACGTCGCGGGACTCCCAGCCGCCGGTGTCCTGGAGGCTCTGCGGCAGGTCCCAGTGGAACAGCGTGGCCATCGGGGCGATCCCGCGTTCGTGCAGGCCGTCGACGAGACGGCGATAGAAGTCGAGGCCGCGTTGGTTGGCGGCGCCGGTTCCGTCGGGCTGGATGCGCGGCCAGGAGATGGAGAACCGGTAGCTGCGCAGCCCCAGGTCGCGCATCAGATCGAGGTCTTCGGCATAGCGTTGGTAGTGGTCGGCGGCCACGTCGCCGGTGTCGCCGTTGCGGGTGCGTCCGGGGGTACGGCTGAACGAGTCCCAGATCGATTCGCCCCGGCCGTCCTCCTTGGCCGCGCCCTCGATCTGGTACGCGGAGGTCGCGGCGCCCCAACCGAAGTCGGGCGGGAAGGACCGTCGGATGTCCGGGCTCGTCGCGGTGGCCGGGTCAGCGGCCGAGTCGCCGGGCTGGCAGGCCGCGAGTCCGGTGGCCGTGGTGGCCGCGGCGCTGACGCCGAGGACAGCACTGACCGGGGTGGCGGCGGTGGCCGAGAGCGCCGCACGGCGCAGCAGGTGCCGCCTGGTGAGTATCGACATGGGTTCTCCTCATGGAAGGGATGACCGCCTGAGCCCGGGAGCGCTCCCAATCAAGGGTAGAGGGTAGGCGGTTCCGCTGTGACCGAGTCGTCGCGAGGGGTAGCGGCGGACGGCGTCGGGGGGCGGAGTGGGAGTGGGTGGAAAGGGCGCTGTCCCGGTCGGGCAGCTGGTGCGAACGAAACCGGGTGCGCCGAGTACCGCAGGCGGACCGGCGGTGCGCGCCCGGGCGGTCGGCGGGGCGTCGCGGATGGCGGTCGGCGGGCGGTCGACTGCCGTGCGGGGGCGCGCGGGTGGTGCGCGTCTGACCCGTCGGCCTCTTTTCCCATCGTGAACGGGGGTTTAGTGTGGGGACGGGGGAGGGCAACCCCCGTCCCCACCGTGTTGCGGTACACGCACGTCGGATTTGGCGTCCCAGTTGTGCGTGTCGCGCGGGAGCCGGGCCACGCGAGTGGCTGAGGATCCACCTCCCTCCACTGTGGTGGGTTACGGCTGACGGCGGTGTCCGGGCTGGCCCGCCGTCGGCCTGTGGTCTGTTCCCCGGAGCCGTGGGCACAGCACCGGGTGATATTCCGGGTGGAACTCTGTCGATGGAAGCGCTCCCATCGACGTTGCTGCGACTGTAACGCCCGTCACGGCTTTGTGAAACCCCCAAAATGAGATCGAAACAAGTCGGTGTTTCCGGAAGTCCCCGTGCTGGCATTGGGAGCGCTTCCATGGCACACTGTCGATCGACCGCGCGGAGCCAAGGTACGCGTGAGCGCGGGTCGCCGAGGGCTTCCGGCTCGTCCGGTACGGCGTCCCTGCCAGCAGCGGGAAGTAGCCGTCCAGGACGGCATCCCCGCCGTGTGTCGGCCCACCCGGGCCGCAGCGACCACCGTCCACTGACGCCTTAGTCGGACACGTTGTCCAAGGCGTCACCGCCGGGGCGCCACCGCCACCGGCCTGGTCCGAGGAGACACCGCGCAGATGAGAAACCTGGCTAGACGTCGGCGCCTGGCGTGGCTCGCCGCCGCGGCGCTGGCGCTCGGTGGGGCGACCGTCCCTGCCGCCGCCGCACAGGCCGCACCGGCCTGCGACGTGGACTATACGACGAACGACTGGAGCAACGGCTTCACCGCCAACGTCACCATCCGCAACACCGGTGACGCGATCAACGGCTGGACCCTGAAGTTCGCCTTCCCCGGCGACCAGCGGGTCACCCAGGGCTGGTCGGCCCGGTGGAGCCAGAGCGGCAACGAGGTCACCGCCGTCAACGAGTCGTGGAACGGCAGCATCCCCGCTGGCGGCAGCACCAGCATCGGCTTCAACGGCTCCTACTCCGGCACCAACGCGAAGCCGAGCTCGTTCTCGGTCAACGGCGTCACCTGCGGTGGCGCGGCGCAGCAGCCCCCGACGGTCAGCCTGTCGGTGCCCGCCGGCCCGTTCACGGCCCCGGCGACCGTGCCGCTGACGGCCACCGCCAGCGACCCCGACGGCACCATCGACCGGGTCGAGTTCTACCGCAACGGCCTGCTGGTCAACACCGACACCACCGCGCCGTACGCGTACACCCTGGAGAGCCTGCCGGCCGGTGACTACACCGTGCAGGCCCGCGCGTTCGACAACAGCGGTCTGTCGGCGGTCGCCGAGCGGTCGTTCACCGTCGCCGGCAGCACCGCGCCGGCACTGGTCGCCACGCCGGCCGCGTTGTCCGTCCCCGAGGGCGACAGCGCGACGTTCACGCTCACGCTGAGCCAGGCGCCCACCTCGAACGTCGCGGTGACCCTGGCCCGCACCGGCGACACCGACATCACAGTCTCGCCGACCTCGGCGACGCTGACCACGTCGAACTGGAACACCGGCGTCGAGGTGACCGTCAACGCGGCGGAGGACTCCGACACCGTCGGCGGCACCGCCACCATCACCGCCTCGGCCACCGGCCACACCCCGGCGACGGTCACCGTCACCGAGATCGACAACGATGTGCCCGGCGGTGACGACGAGTACGTGCAGCGCTTCCTCACCCAGTACAACAAAATCAAGAACGCGGGCTACTTCAGCCCCGAGGGCGTGCCGTACCACTCCATCGAGACGCTCATCGTCGAGGCGCCCGACCACGGCCACGAGACCACGTCCGAGGCGTTCAGCTTCTGGCTGTGGCTGGAGGCCTACTACGGCCGGGTGACCCAGAACTGGGCCCCGTTCAACAACGCGTGGAACGTGATGGAGAAGTACATCATCCCGTCCGACGCCGACCAGCCGACCGCCGGCTCCGCCGGTGACGCCACCTACGCCGCCGAGCACGACCTGCCCAGCCAGTACCCGTCCCAGCTGGACGAGAGCGTGCCGGTCGGCCAGGACCCGCTGCGGTCGGAGCTCCGGTCGACCTACAACACCGGTTCCATCTACGGCATGCACTGGCTGCTGGACGTCGACAACGTCTACGGCTACGGCCGCTGCGGTGACGGCACCACCCGCCCCGCGTACATCAACACCTTCCAGCGGGGCACCCAGGAGTCGGTGTGGGAGACCGTGCCGCAGCCGTCCTGCGACACCTTCGCCCACGGTGGCCAGTACGGCTACCTCGACCTGTTCATCAAGGAGTCCGGCACCCCGGCGAAGCAGTGGAAGTACACCAACGCTCCCGACGCCGACGCGCGCGCCGTGCAGGCCGCGTACTGGGCGCTGACCTGGGCCAAGGAGCAGAACAAGGAAGCCGACGTGGCGGCCACCGTGGCCAAGGCCGCGAAGATGGGTGACTACCTGCGGTACGCCCTGTTCGACAAGTACTTCAAGCGGATCGGCAACTGCGTCGGGGCCAGCACCTGCCCGGCGGGTAGCAACCGCGAGTCCGCCCACTACCTGCTCTCCTGGTACTACGCCTGGGGTGGCGCGTACGAGACCAGCCAGAACTGGTCTTGGCGGATCGGCTCCAGCCACAGCCACTTCGGCTACCAGAACCCGTTCGCGGCCTGGGCGCTGACCAACGTCGACGAGCTCAAGCCGCGCTCGCCGACCGCGGCGGCGGACTGGACCAACAGCCTCAACCGGCAGCTGGAGCTCTACACCTGGCTCCAGTCGGCCGAGGGTGGCATCGCCGGTGGCGCGACCAACAGCTGGGGCGGCCACTACGGCCAGCCGCCGGCCGGCACGGCCACCTTCTACGGCATGTTCTACGACGAGGACCCGGTCTACAACGACCCGCCGTCGAACCAGTGGTTCGGCATGCAGGCCTGGTCGATGCAGCGCATCGCCGAGCTGTACCTCGTCACCGGCAACGCCAAGGCCAAGGCGCTGCTGGACAAGTGGGTGCCGTGGGCCATCGAGCACACCGAGCTCGGTGAGGACTGGTCCATCCCGTCGGACCTGAAGTGGACCGGCCAGCCCAACAACTGGGACCCGGAGAACCCGCAGCCGAACAACAACCTGCACGTCGAGGTGACGGTCCAGGGCCAGGACGTCGGCGTCGCCGCCGCCTACGCCCGCACGCTGATCGCCTACGCGGCGAAGTCGGGTGACGAGGAGGCGAAGGCCACCGCCAAGGGTCTGCTGGACGCGCTGCACGAGCACAGCGACGCCCAGGGTGTCTCGACGGTGGAGAAGCGTGGCGACTACCGGCGCTTCGACGACGTCTACGACGCTTCCACCGGGCAGGGCCTGTACATCCCGCAGGGCTGGACCGGTGAGATGCCCAACGGTGACGTCATCGCCCCCGGCAAGAGCTTCATCGACATCCGGTCGTTCTACAAGAACGACCCGGACTGGCCGAAGGTGCAGGCGTACCTCGACGGTGGGCCGGAGCCCGAGTTCCGTTACCACCGGTTCTGGGCCCAGGCGGACGTCGCCATGGCCTACGCCGACTACGGGAAGTTGTTCCCCAACGGCTGAACGAACTCCTCCGGGTGGGCACTGTCCCACCCGGAGGCACCGGTCGGGCCTCGGGGGTAGAGGCAGGTCCGGTTGACGGCCTGACACCCACGGTCAGGCCGGGGTGGGTCGGCCCTCTGGCCGACGCAGCGGAGCGGTCGGCCCACCCCACCACCCCCGACTCGCCGGGCACGGCGCGCACATCGCGAAAAAAAGTGACCGCCCCGGGATCACAACCCGGCCCGGGACGGAGTAACGTACATCACCGGAGAGGCCGCTCCCCCCGTGGCGGCCTCTCCCTTATTGTCCCGGCCGTGGATCGTCCCGATCCGGCGTCGGCCCGGCCGGTGCGACCTGCGACACCGGGTGACGCAGCCCCGGATGCCCGGCCGGCAACGACCGCCGCAGCACCGCCCAACTGACCGCCAGCGCCGCCGCGACCAGCGGCCAGCTCAGCCCCACCCGGGCCCCGGCCAGGGCGAGCACATGACCGCCGAGATACAGCGGCAGGAACACCGCCACCCGCAGCAGGTAGATCCCCGCCCACACCCAACTGGCCCGGCCGTACGCCCGCAGCAACGCCGGGTCACGTCGCCAGCGCCCACGCTGTCGAAGCGCCGTGCCGACGACCACCCCGAGCAGCGGCCACCGCACCACGATGCTCACCGCGTACCCCAACGCGCTGGCCGCATTGGCCAGCAGTTGCACGAGGAAGAAGTCCTCGGCCCGCCCGGTGCGTACCACCACCAACGCGGCCACGCAGACCGCGAGCATTCCGACCAGCACCGACCGGGGTCGGTCACCGCGACGCAGCCGCCAACCGGCCACCACCGCCCCGGCCACCAGGGCCGCCACCACCGCGACCGGCACCGACCGGTCGGCGACCAGCCAGCCCGCCGTGAACGCGACCGGCGGCACGGAGGCGTCCACGGCACCCCGACGCCCGCCGAGCAGGTCGGCCAACGACTCGGAGCGCCCGAGGGCGGTCACCTCCCGCTCCGACGTACCGGTCACCAGATCCTCCTTCACCTGCGGCCAACCTATCGCCACGCCACGGGCAGGCCACCGCTCGGATGCCCGGCGGGTGCCGCTAAGTTGTGCGAGTGCGCGTGACGCCCCGGGGTGGTACTGCGGTCTGGCTGGTCGTGCTGGCCCTGATCCAGATGGCGGGTTTCCTCGCCGTCTGGCGATTCGCCCTCCACACGGAGGTCGGCCAGTGGATCGACACGGTCGCCCTCACCGGCAACCGGATCGGCCGCGACCACATCGAGGAACCGGTCGACCGGCTCCTCAACGCCATGTCGGTGGTGTCCCTGCTGGCAGCCACCGTGACGATCGGGTTCATCGCGCTGATCCGAGGTCGGGTCGCCCTGGCCGTGGCGGCGACCCTGCTGATCGCAGGCGCCAACGTCACCACCCAACTGCTCAAGTACGGGTTGGGTCGCCCCGACTACGGCATCGACCTGGAGCGGGCGTACGTCGGAAACAGCCTGCCCAGCGGGCACACCACCGTCGCCGGTTCGGTGGCGGTGGCCCTGGTACTGGTGCTGCCGCCGAAGGCACGGGCGGTGGCCGCCGTGATCGGCGCCGGGTACGCCGCCGCCGCCGGAGTGGCGACCCTGTCGGCGGGCTGGCACCGGCCCAGTGACGCGGTCGCCGCGTTTCTGGTGGTCGGCATCTGGGCGGCGCTGGCCGGTCTGCTGCTGCTGATCACCCAACGGGAACGGGCGGAGGTCGCCCCCGGCGACGCGCACCGGCTCACCGCCCTGCTGCTGGGCGTGGTCGGGCTGCTGGCCGTCGTCGGCTGTGCCCTGGCCCTGTGGTGGTTGATGGGGGTGCGGTCCACCCCGGTGACGGACCTGTCCCGCCGACCGCTGTTCGTCGGGTACGCGGGCAGCGCCGCCGGCATCGCCGGCACCATGGCGGTGGTGATGGCGCTGGTCCTCACCGCCGTGCACCGTCTCGTCCCCCGCTACAAGGGATGAACCAACTGATCGCCGTACGGGCGGCGTTCCACGACGAGTGCGACCGGCTCGGCACGGTGCTGCGTACCCTCGACCGGGCGGACCTGGACCGTCCGACCCGCTGCACGCCGTGGACGGCGGCCGACCTGCTGGCCCACATCCGCACCGGAGTCGCCCGGCTGGCCGACATGCTCGGCGACACGCCGCCCGGCCCCGCCCAGGTCGACGCCGCCGGCTACTTCGGCGCGGCGAAGTTCACCCGGCAGGTGGACGCCGACCGGATCGAGTCCGCCCAGTCCGAGGCCGCCCGACACCGCGACGCCGCGCCGCCCACCCGGCCCGGCACGGTGCTCGACGCTGACTTCGACCGGGCCTGGCGGGCCACCCTCAGCGCGGTCGACGCCCACCCCGCCGACCGGGTGGTCCGCACCCGGCACGGTGACGCGATGACGGTGACGGAGTTCCTGCGTACCCGGGTGGTGGAGGTCGGGGTGCACGGCCTGGACCTGGCCGAAGCGCTGGAGCGGCCACCATGGTTGACCCCGGCCGCCGCCCGGTTGATCGCCGACCTGCTCACCGGCGGGCAGGCACTCCCGGCGGACCTCCACTGGGACCGACTGACCCTGATCCGCAAGGCCACCGGCCGCAGCCCACGCAGCCGAGCCGAGCAGGACGCCCTCGACGCCGCCGGCATCCGCCTGCTCTCCTTCAGCGGCTGACGCCACCCGCAGCGACCCGGTCCCCGAGTCAGACGGCGGTGCGGGGTGCCGGCACGTGCGGGGCGGCGGACCGCAGCCGGGCCAGGACCACCGGGTCGATCCGGCCGGGCGCCAGCCGCTCCTCCAGGTTCTCCAGCCCGGCCCAGTCGACCAACGCGTCCTCGGGCTCCGCCGGGTCGGCCGGATGACCGAGCGCGGTCAACAGGCCGGCGACCTCGGCGGCCAACGCGCCGGTCAGCTCCAGCAGGGTGGCCGGGTCGGGTCGGCTGAACAGCAGGGTGTGCACCGAGAGCAGCCGGTCGAGTTCGGTGATCGGGTCGGGGTGGTCGTCGACCCGCAGGTCGATCATGACGTCACCGGTGCCGCCGTACCCGCCGCCTCGGCGCACCACCAGCAGCCCGGCGCTCTGCCGGCCGCGCCGGTCACCGCCGGCCGCCTCACCGGCCCGCAACGCCGCGAGCAGCCGCTGCGGGAACCCTAGGTCGGTGCCGGCCAGCCAGGCGTCACGCAACGCGTCGACGACCTCCGGACCGGTGAGGATGTTCCCCTGCGCCGCCCAGCCGTCACCGGCCTGCCCACCGGCCCAACCCCGGCAGTGCTCCCCGGTCCAGGTGGCACCCGGCCCGGTGGCGGCCACCACACCGAGCTGCCGGTGATCGCGCTCCGGGTCGGCGGCGACCAGGCTGGCGACCACCCCGGCGGCGGAGACACCGGTCCGCAGCAACGCCAGCCCCTGCGGTCGGTAGGCCAGGTTCACGTGCGCCTGGGTGGCGAGCGCGCCGACGTCGGCCGCCGCCGCCGGCACCAGGGCACCGGCGGCCAGGAAACGGCTGGCCACGACGACACCGTGCAGCCGACCGTCGTCGGAGCGGGCCACGAGCGAGAACGTCACGCCTGGAAGGTTAGCGCTGGTGACGGCCCCGCTGCCGCCGCCGTGACCGGCCCCGACGAGAGCCAGTGATCTTTCCCGACGACCGTGCCGTGACCTTGCCCGACGACGTCGACGGCGGGCACCATCGACCGATGACGACGCGATGGGCAATGACGGTGCCGTTGAGCGGAATCCCGCTCGCTGACCACGCCGCGGTGTACGCGGCCCTCGCCGACGCCGGTTACACCGACGTGTGGTCCTCCGAGGTCAACGGGTACGACGCGTTCACCCCGCTGACGCTGGCCGCTGCCTGGCAGCCCGGACTGCGGCTGGGAACCGCGATCACACCGGCCTTCACCCGAGGACCCGGTCTGCTGGCGATGAGCGCCGCCGCGCTCGCCGACATCGCCCCCGGCCGGTTCGCCCTCGGCATCGGCGCGTCGTCGCCGGTGGTGGTCTCCGACTGGAACGCCGTCGAGTTCACCGAACCGTTCAAGCGCACCCGTGACGTGCTGCGCTTCCTGCGGTCGGCGCTGCGCGGAGAGACCGTCGACGGCGCCTTCGACACCTTCGCCGTACGCCGGTTCACCCTGGAACGCCCCCCGGCGGTGCCGCCGTCGCTGGTGCTGGCCGCGTTGCGGCCCGGCATGCTGCGGCTGGCCGCCGCCGAGGCCGACGGAGTCATCCTCAACTGGCTCGCCGCCACCGACGTACCCCGGGCGATGGCCGAGCTGGGGCAGCGGCACGAGCAGTTCGAGGTGTCCGCCCGGATCTTCGTCTGCCCCACCGAGGACGCCGCGTACGCCCGCGCCCTCGGCCGACGGATGATCACCAGCTATCTGACCGTGCCCGCGTACGCGGAGTTCCACCGCTGGCTCGGTCGGCAGGAGGCCCTGGCCGACATGTGGTCGGCGTGGGCGGCCGGGGACCGGCGCGGTGCCCTGGCCGCGATCCCGGACGAGGTGGTCGACGCGCTGATCCTGCACGGCTCGCCCGAGCAGTGCCGCGACCAGGCGAGGCGCTACGCCGACGCCGGGGTGGACGTGCCCATCCTGGCGCTGCTGCCGACCCCGGAGCTCACCGCCGCCGACCCGGTGGCCCTGGCCACGCTGATCGCCCGGCTCGGGCTGGACGCGAAGGAGGCGGCGTGAACCTCACCGACCGGGTAGCGGTGATCACCGGCGGGGCCGGAGGCATCGGCGCGGCGCTGGCCCGACGGTTCGTCGCCGAGGGGGCGGCGGCGGTGATCCTGGCCGACCTGGACGGCGCCGCCGCCGAGGCGGTCGCCGCAGAGGTGGGCCCGTCGGCCCGTGGGGTCGCGGTCGACGTCACCGACGAAAAACAGGTACGCGACCTGGTCGCCGACACCGAACGCCGCCACGGCCGGATCGACGTGTTCTGCGCCAACGCCGGGGTGACCACCGGCGGGGGAGTGGAGGTCGACGACGCCGGTTGGGACCGGGCCTGGCGGGTCAACGTGCTCGCCCACGTCTACGCCGCCCGCGCGGTGCTACCGGCGATGCTCGACCGGGGCAGTGGCTACCTGCTGCACACCTGCTCGGCGGCGGGCGTGCTGACCGCCGTCGGGGACGCCGCCTACACGACCACCAAACACGCCGCGGTGGGCTTCGCCGAATGGCTGTCGGTCACCTACCGCGACCGGGGGATCCGGGTCAGCGCGCTGTGCCCGCAAGGCGTCGACACCCCGATGCTGGCCGACGGGCTGGCCGCCGGGCACCTGGGCGCCCGGGTCATCGCGGCCTCCGGCACCGTGCTGAGCCCCGACGACGTGGCTGCGGCGGCGGTGGCCGGGATGGCGGAGGAACGGTTCCTGATCCTGCCGCACCCCGAGGTCGCCGACTACGCCCGCCGCCGTGCCGAGGACCCCGACGGCTGGCAGTCCGGCCTCCGCAAACTCATCCGCCGCCTGACCACCGCCTAGCGTCAGTGGGGCCAGCGCAGGGGGCCCGGGTGCACGGACCAGAGGACCCGCCGCCAGCGGGAGCGGGCGGCACGTAGCGCCCCGCTGTAGGTGGTGGCCGCCTCGGCGGCTGCCCCGGCCTGCTCCACGGTGGCCGCCCCCGGTGCGAAGCCGACCTGGTTGATCAACCGGGCCAGGTCGTCGACCGCCCGGTGCGCCGCCACCGGCCCGTCACCGCCACCGCCAGCCTCGGCGGTGGTGGTGCTCCGGTCGAACGCTTCGGTCAAAGCGTGGTGGGCCACCGTGGCGACCTCGCTGGCGGACAGGTCGGCGGCTACTGGTCGGCCGGCCAGCCGCAGCGCGTCGGTCAGCTCCCGCCAGGCACCGGCGATGCGCTGCGCGGGATCACCCCGGTGCAGCCGGGCCCGGGTCCGAGCCCGACGTAGCCCGGCGAGGACCACCAGCGCCGCCCCGACCAGGAGCAGCAGGCCACCAGCGGCACCACCGGCCAGCACCGGCACCGGTACGCCTCCGGAGTCCGCCGCATCACCGGCAGCGGCCGGTGCCGGTGGCGAGGCGGTCGGCTCCAGGGTGGGCTCCGGCTGCTCCGACGGCGGCGGATCCTCCGGCTTGGGACGGAAATCCTCCTCCACCGGTCGCGGTTCGTCGTCCGGTCGGGGCAACGGGTCGAACGCCACCCAGCCGAGGCCGTCGAAAAGCACCTCCGGCCAGGCGTACGCGTCGGCGGCCCGCACCGGACCCGACTCGGCAGCGGCGAACCCGACCACCACCCGGGTCGGCAGCCCGGCGAGCCGACCCAGCACCGCGAACGACGCCGCGAACTGCTCGGACGTGCCACGTTGGCCACCACCGTTACGCGGGCCGAACAGGAAGAACGCCAGGTTCGGGTAGGCGTGGCCACTCGGCGCGTCGGCGACCAGCCGGTAGTGCTCCGCCAGCCACTGCTCGATCGCCGCCGCCCTCGCGTACGGGGCGCCGTTCTCCTCAGCCAACTGCGTGGCGAGCCGCCGCAACTGTTCGGGCGCGCCGTCCGGGACGTGCAGCACCCGGGCCACCGCGTCACCGGCCGGGGTGCTGGCGGTGGCCAGCAGGTTGACGTCCGGACGCTCCCGAGCCGAGGTCACCGTGTAGCGCAAACCCGGGACGAGACCGTCGGGACGGATCAGGGTGCCGGTGCCCGGGTCGTAGGCGACCCGGGCACCGCTGACCTCACGCGGGGTGGGGACCGCGGGCAGCAACCGCCCACTGAGGTCACCGACGGTGATCTCCTGCCGGACGGTCTCGACAGTGGCGTACGGGGCCGGTTCGGTGGCGGGCAGGATCCGGCCCGCGTTGCGGTAGGTCGCGCCCACCCGCCAGGTGACCCCGTCGTAGTCGCTGAGCACCGCCAGGCGGATCCGCACCCCACCGCCGCCCGCCGCCGAATCCGGCGGCCCGTCGGCCGGGGCCGTCGAGTCAGGGGCATCGGGGCGCTCGGTCGCCACCTGGAACAGTTGCTGCTCCGGGTTCAGCGCCCAACCGGAGATCCGGATCAGCGGATTCTCGTCCAGCGTCTCCACCTGCGGCGGCTCCACGTAACGGCGCGGATCCACCGGCCGGGAATCCACCAGGGCGGCCACCGCCGGGCCGAGCAGCGCCGCCGACGCCACCACCACGGCCGTACCGGCGGCCGAGGCGACCGCCAGCCGGGCGCGTACCCCGGAACGCGCCGTCGGATCGAGCCCGTCGACCGGATCGTCGCCCGCTGCCCGCGACGGCACCGCCAACCCGAGCGCCGCCGCCACCACCAGCGCCACCGTCGCACCGATCGCCGGCTCGGCGTTCGGTCCGACCACGTACACCGCGCCGACGTGGAGCAGCACCGGCGGCAGGTAACCCAGCAACACCCGCCCGGCCCGCAGCGCCACCTCCGAAGCGGCCAACCCGGCCAGCCAGGCGGCGACCACCGGCAACAGGATCGTGTCCGGCGTCGGCTCCACCGGGATCATCGCGGTCAGCAGCCGGGGGATGGCGTTGCGGGCGGCGTCACCGGCCACCTCGACGAACCCGCCGGGCACCTGCGCCTGCGTGGCAGCCACCCGCAGGCTCACCACCGTCCACCCGAACATGGCCAGCACCGACACCGGCGCCACCAGCCAGGACGGCAACCGACGGGTCACCACACTGACCGCCACCGACCCGACCGCCGCGCCCGCCACCAGCATGGTCAGCAGCGACCCCGCGTACACCCGACCGAGCACCACACCGGCCAGCGCGATCATCACGACCAGCGTCACCGGCACCACGGTCGCCCGCAGCAGCCTCACCACCGGCGTACCCCGTCCCATTCGGCGGCGAACGCCGCCCCGTCGGCCGCGTCGATGACGACCAGGCCCGCCGCGTCCGGCGGCGTCGGCTGCGCCGCCCCGAAGATCCCGACCACCACCGACGGGTACGCGCGACGCAGCGCGCCGAGATGCCCCAGATCCTCGGCCGCACCCGGCCCGGTGAGGACGACGAGGGTGTCACCGAGCCGGTCACGGCGCAACCGCGCCGCCGCAGCCTCCAATGTGCCCTCGCCGGTCAGCGTCACCGCCGCCAACCGGTCCAACGGCCCGGTCGGACCGGTACCCGACCCGTCGGGCTCATCCGCCCCGTCGGCACCCGATGCCGCACCACCTGCGCCGGCCTCCTCGGCCGCCACGAACAGCAACACCACCGGCAGGTCCTCCCGAACCGCCGCGGTGACCACCGACGCCGCCGCCTCACACGCCGACTCGAAGGACTCCGCCACCCCACGGACGCGGTCCGGATGCGCGACGGCCCGGTTGTCCACCAGCACCACGATCCGGGGCAGGCTGGTGTCCACGTTCTCCCGCACCATCAGCTCACCCACCCGGGCGCTGGTACGCCAGTGCACCCGACGCAGCTCGTCACCGACGACGTACTCCCGCAGCGAGTCGAAGGTGATCGAGCCGTGCGGCACCGCGTCGACCCGCCCGTCGAGACTGCGGCCCGCGCCGGTCGGCACCGCCCGCAGCGGATGGATCCGCGGGTGCACCCACACCGGCACGACCCCGCCGTACGAGCGGGCCAGCACCACCAGACCGAGCGGATCGCGGCGGGTCACCCGCAACGGCCCGACCGGCACCACCCCACGCCGGCTCGTCGGCACGGCGTAACTGACCGTGGTGTCCGCGCCCGCCCGCAACCGCAACACCGGCACCGGCACCGGCAGGTCGCCGCACCGGTCGGTGGCCACCATGCTCACCGCCCGCACCCGACCCGCGTTGTGCACGGTCAACGTCATCGCCGCCGGCTCGCCCCGCGCCACCCGATCCGGATCGGCCTGCCGCGACACCAGCAGCCGAGGCCGCCGGGCCGCAGCGACCAGGGCGACCGCCACGGCGGTACCGGCCGCCGCGCCGAGCAGCGTCAACTCCGGGTACCCGAACCGGAAACCGACCCCCAGCAGCAGCACAGCCGCGCCGAGCAGACCGATGCCCCGGGCGGTGATCCCCACGCCCGACCCCGCCGATCAGCGGTGCGCCGGGGCCGGCTGCCCCGACGGCAGCGGCACCGGCACCGACGCGACCGCCTGCCGCAGCACGTCGGCGGCGGTCACCCCGCGCACCTGAGCATCCGGCGTGAGCAGCAACCGGTGCGCGAAGACCGGCTCGGTGAGCGCCTTCAGATCCTCCGGCATGATCCAACCCCGGCCGTCGATCAACGCGTACGCGCACGCCGCCCGGGTCAACGCGATCACCCCACGAGGACTGACACCCACCCGGACCTGCGGATGGGTTCGCGTGGCCGCCGCCAGCCGCACCGCGTACGCGTACAACGGCTCGGCGATGTGTACCCGCCGGGCCATCCGGACCATCTCACCGACGGTGGCGGTGTCGGTTATCGCCGCGAGCGCCTCGGGGGAGCGGACCGTCGCCCCGCGCAGCACCTCCACCTCCACCGACTCGTCCGGGTACCCCACCGACAACTTCACCAGGAACCGGTCCAGCTGCGCCTCCGGCAGCCGGTACGTGCCGTCCATCTCCACCGGGTTCTGCGTGGCCACCACGAGGAACGGCTGCGGCACCGGATGACGCACCCCGTCGACGGTGACCGTCCGCTCCTCCATCACCTCCAGCAGCGCCGACTGCGTCTTGGGCGACGCTCGGTTGATCTCGTCGGCGATGACGATGTTGGCGAACACCGGACCGGGGTGGAACTCGAAGCCACGGGTGGCCTGGTTGAAGATGGTCACCCCGGACACGTCGGAGGGCAGCAGGTCCGGCGTGAACTGGATGCGCCGCCACTGCCCCTTCACCGTCGCCGCGAGCGCCCGCGCCAGGGTGGTCTTACCCACCCCGGGCACGTCCTCCAGCAGCACGTGCCCCTGGGCGAACAACGCGGTCAAAGCCAGCCGCACCACCTGCGGTTTGCCGAGCACCACCGTGTTGACGTTCTCGGCCAGCCGGGCGGCCAGGGCGGCGAAGCCCTGCACCTCCTGCTGGGTGAGCGGTTCCTGGCTGTTCACGGTGGTGCTCCTCGGCTGGGTCGATCAGCAGGTGGGTAGGACGTTGATGTCGTCCCCGCCCTCCAGGTTGAGCCAGGCCCAGGGGATGTAGTTGCGTCCGCTGTACTCGACCTGCACCCACCAGGTGCTGCGCTTGTCATTGTTGTAGATGTACGCGTACACCTCTTCGCCCCGCTGCTTGCAGTACGCCTTCAACCGGGTGCCCGGCTTCGCCCAGCCGACCTGCCGGTCGTTGTCCTGCCGGGTCACCGAGAAGATCTCGTTGCCGTTGCGGCCGTCCCGGTCCCGGTCGCAGTAGGTGGCCTCGGCACCCGAACTACCGTTGTTGCAGGTGGCGATGCCGTACAGGGCGTCGGTCTGCTGCGCCCTGGTGGCGGTGCCGCTGCCGGCGGCGTTGGTCGCCGTCACCGTGAACGTGTAGCTGGTGCCCGGCGTCAACCCGCTCATCGTGATGCTCGAACACGGGCCGCTCTTGGCCTGCTGACCCGAACGGGACAACGTGCAGGTGGCCTGGCCACCACCGGCGTCCACGGTGAACGTCACCGTCGCCGCCGTCGCGGTCGCCGACGACCCGGTCACCGTCACCCGAGGCACCGCCACCGTACGCGCCGTCGTCGTCGCCTCCGCACCCTCACCGGCCTCGTTGACCGCCCGGACCCGCACCGTGACGTTCTGCCCGTCACCCAGCCCGCCCACAGTCGCCCGGGTGTCGGTGACCTCGCTGCGCCGGCCACCCACCTCCAGCACATAACCGGTCACCGGTCGACCGTTGGCCACCGCGGCAGCCCACTGCACCGCCACCGTTCCCGGCTTGTCGGCCACCGTGCTCGCCCGCAACTCCAACGGCTCACCGGGCACCGTGAACGGCACCACCGTGTTGCTCACCGGCGACGCCTCCGACGCCGCGCCCTTGTCGTTGACCGAGACCACCGTGAACGCGTACTGCGTGCCGTACTCCAGCTCACCGGCCTTGACCACCAACTCGGTGCCGGTCGCCTCACCGACCGGGGCGTTCGTGCCCGCCGACGTGGCCGACACCGCGTACCGGGCGATCGTGTTGCCCTGCCCGTTCGCCTCCGGCCAGCTCACCACCACCGTGCCGTCCGCCCGCGCCTCGGCGGTCACCTCGGTCGGCGAGTCCGGCACGTCAGCGGTCGGCGTCACCGGATTACTCGTCCGGGACGGCCCCGCACCCTTCGCGTTCACCGCGTGCACCGTGAACCGGTACGTCTCACCGTTGGTCAGCTCCTTGACATCCACCGACCGCTGGTTCGCCCCGACCTCCAACCGCTGCCCGGCACCCTCCACCACGTACCGGATGATCTCGGCGCCGTTGGCCGCCGCAGGCCGCCAACTCACCCGGGCCTGCGCGTCACCGGCCGCCGCCGTCACGTTGCGCGGCGCACCCGGCTTGCTCACCTGAGGCTTCTTCGGCGGCGGAGGTGGCGGCGGCGCGGGCTCCGGCGGCGGATCACCACCCAGCACGTCGTTGGCGTACTTGTCGACCTCCCGCACCAGGTGCGAATCATCGACCACCCGCGCGGTCGCCGCGTCCGGCGCGTTGATGAACAGGTAGTTCTCCCGCACCTCCAACTCCAGCGGGCCGTTCCACCTGCCCCGGATCGTGTCGGTCAGCCGGCCCGTCGCGTCGAACGCGTACACCGCGCCCGCCGCCTCGTCCGCACAGTAGAACCGCCCTGCCCAGGCCACCGCCGGACCCAGCCGGTCACCATCGCCCGGCACGGTGAACGACCGCACCTCGCCGGAGTCCGCGATCGCGTGCACCTGCCGCTGCCCGGGCACCGTCACCGGCACCACCGGCCCGCTGGTACGCACCGGCAGGATGCCGGGCCCGGTCAACGTCGAGGTCAGCGCCGTGCGTCGAGTCTTACCGTCGACGACCGTCACCAACGCCCCGGCCGTGCGGTCCAACACCGCCACACCGTCATCCAACGTGGAGACCACCAGCTCGTGGCTCGCCTCCGCCACGTCGTACGACTCGACCCGGGGCGAACCCACCGGCGTGTCCGCGCCGCCCGAGGGCAGCACCGCCGGGGTGATCGCCGACACCGTGCCCTCCGCCGGCACCGCGATCCACAACCGGCCCGCGCCGTCGAACGTGCCACCCGTGATCCCCGGCGGGTAGCGCACCGGCTCGCCCACCGGGGCCAACGTCTGCGGGTTCAGCTGCCGCACCACACCCTGGACCGCGTCCACCACGAACGCCGCGTCCTCGTGCAACGCCACACTCACCCCGAGACCGGGAGTGGTCGGTGTGGTCGCGGTGATCTGCAACGTGGCCAGATCCAACGCGCTGATCTGACCCGTGTTCAGATCCCGCAGCACCAGCAACCGGTCCGTCTGCGTTACCTGCATCGGATGCTGCCGCGCCGCCGGCACCTCCATCCGGGTGTCCACCCGGGCGGTGACCCCGTTGACCCGCGCCAACTCACTACGCGCCGCGCTCCACAACCAGGAACTCGCGTCGAAGCTGGCCACCGCGTTGTCCGCCGAACCGAGACCGAGCACGGTCAAACCCATCGCCGCCAGCAGCGCCACCACCGTGCCCACGGTGACGAGACCACCGCGTACCCGGGATCGGGATCGCGGGGTGCGGGTCGGAACGGCCTCGTCGATGCTCGCCACAGCCGGCAGCCTCCCGTGTCATCTCGGCAGGTGGCGCCCCCGTACGGCGACCCCTCCCCTGAGCCGGGAGCCATCATATGGGCACCCCGTTGACCTCGGGAACCCGCACCGTCCGGCTGTGGACACCCAGCGTGGCGTGTCGTCGGCGTGTCCCGCCACGTCTGTCCGACCGGGAGCCTCAGTCGTTCGGGTCGGTCTCCCGAGAGGTGCACACCTGGTCGGACGTGGCGAACTGATCGGTGTCGTAGACGGCGAGCACCGCGAAGCAGTAGTTCACCCGGGTGCTCAATCCGTTGACCGTGTAGCTGGTCCGCCCCGGATCCACCGTGGCCATCATGCCGAGCGACTGCCCGGTCCGCCCACCGGCCACCATGAACGGCACCAGCCCGTCCGACGGATCCGTCCAGGTCAACGTGATCGTCGTGGTGTCGTCGCGCATCGTCAGGTTCCCCGGCGGCGGGCCGACCGAGTCCGGCGACGCCGACGGGGTGGCCGGTGGCGCGGGAGGCTGCGCGGTCCGTCGGTCCAGGACCAACAGACCCACCCCGATCACCGCGGCCAGGGCCACCAGGACCGCCACCACCGCCACCACGATCGCCACCCGGTTACGGCCCGACGACGGCTCCCGGTACGGCGAGCCGACCCCCGGAGGCTGGGAACCGGGCTGCCCCCAGGCCGGGGGCGTGGCAGACCCGGGATAGGGCGGGGCAGCGCCGTGGCCGCCAAGCTGTGAGTATCCCGGTGAACCCTGCGGCTGGAAACCATGACCCGGATCCTGCGGCCGTGGGCCATCCTGCTGGTCGCCCCCCGGACCGTACGCTCCGGCACCGCTGACCGACCCGGACGGACCGCTGACCTGACCGTGCGGGCTGGACGGGCTGGCACCGCCGAGCTGCGGGTGTGGGCCGGACGGGTGGGCACCGCCGACCGGGCCGGGCGGGTTGGTGCCGCCGACCGGGCCGTACGGGGCGGGTGCCGGGTGGGATCCACCGGGCGGCAGGTAGCCCGCCGGTCCACCGGTGGGTGCTCCACTGGTCGGCGGCGCGTAGCCGGTGCCGCTGGTCGGCGCGTACCCGGACGGGGCGCTGGTCGGGCCGGGTTGAGGCAACGGCGCGGTCAGTTCGTACGGACCCGCCGTCGGACTGGCCAGCGCGGGCGGCGCGCTGGCCGGTGGCGCGCTGGCCGGTGGCGCGCTGGCCGGTGGCGCGCTGGCCGGTGGCGCGCTGGCCGGTGGCGCGCTGACCGGCGGTGCGCTGGTTGGTTGGGTGTGGCTCCATGCGGTGCTGGTCGGTGGTGCGCTGACCGGCGGGGCGCTGGTGGGTTGGGTGTGGCTCCATGCGGTGCCGGTGGGGTGGCCCGGTGTGGGTAGCACGCTCGTCGGTTCGGTGTGGCTCCACGCGGTGCTGGTCGGTGGCGCGCTGGTGGGTGGCGCGCTGGTGGGTGGCGCGCTGACGGGCGGGGCGCTGACCGGTTGTCCCGGGGGCGACGGCTCGGTGACCGCCGACGGGGCCGGGGAGGTGCTCACCGGCGTTTGTGGGCCGGCGGCTTCCGCCGAAGGCTGAGCTCCACGGCCGCTGCGCGCCGCTTCCTCTTCCAACAGGGGGCCGATCTGCTGGACCCGGATGGTGGGCCGGGACCACCCGGGATGCCCGGCCGCGGCAGCCGCGGCGTCGGCCGAGGCCGGGCCGTCCGCTGCCGGGAACGGCCGCAGCACGCCGGTCGGTTCGTCCTCCTCCATCGACTCACGCGGAGCTGGCAACTCGCGCGGAGCCGGTCCTGCCTCCGCTGTCCGCGCCGGTTCCGCGTGAGCCGACGGCGCGGTGTGCGGCGAAGGCGACGGTGCGGTGTGCGGCGGTGCGCTCGCGGGCGGTGCGCTGTGCGGCGTGTCGCCCGGCTGCCCGGTCACGGCGGTGGCCGGAACCGGCGGCACCACCGGCGCGGGTGGCACCGCCACCGACCGGGCCTGATCAACCGGAGACGCGACGGACCCAGCCGACTGATCATGGAAGGGGGTCCGCGCCTGCGGCACCACGGGAGGCGGCGGGACCTGTGATGGGGCAGCCGGTCCTGGCGCAGTCACCGGACCTCGAGACGGGTCAGGCGGCGCGGCGGGCTGCGGAATCCGCGGGGGCGGCGGGATCTGCGGGGTGGTGGTTGGTGGTACGGGGGGCGGCGGTGGAATCCGCGGGGCCGTGATCGGCGGCGGCGGAACCTGGGGTGGGGCGGGTGGCCCTGCCTCCACTGCGACCGACGGTGGCAAGGGCGCGACCGGTTGGGCCGGTGCGGTAGACCCGGATGCTGGGCCGGAAACAGGAGAGGCGGCAGCGGCTCCGGGGCCACCGGGAGTCGGATGGGCGGCGGTCGGCGTGGCGGCCGAGACGGAGCGAGCCGGCGCGGCCGTGGACGCATCATGGGGTTTCCACATCGTGGAAAGCGCAGCCAGAGAAACTGTCGGCTCGTCCAGCGCACCCCGGCCCGGCTGGTTCGCCGGGCTAGTGGGGGAGGCCGCAGGGGGGGGAGGCTGAGGCGCGGGAGCGGCATCGCCGAGGTACTCCCGTGCGGTGCGTACCGCCGGATGGTCGGCGCCGAGCACGGCGGGCCCGGCGGCGGCCACGCGGGTGTAGTTCCGGCGCGCCTCGTGGCGGTTGCCCAACTCGTCGGCGACGGACGCCAACTCGAAGGCCAACGCCAGCATCAACGGATCGGCATGCGGCCAGCGGCGTTCCCCGGCGGCGAACGCCTCCTCCAACACCCGTCGGGCCGCGCTCGGGTCGTCCGCCTCCCGGTGCAGCCTGGCCAGCAGATGCGCGGTGCTGAGCATGTCCGGATGATCCTTGCTGAAGGGCGGTTGAGCGGACTCGACCGCGTCGGTCAGCAGGTCACGGGCGGCAGCGAGGTTACCCGCAGCACGCAGCGCGAGGGCCCGTTGCTGAGCGACGGCCAGGGGAGAAGCATGGGGCACGACGCCCATGCTGCCGGGTACGGGCACCTCGACGCTACCCAGCCGTCGACGGCTCGCCGCGAGCTCGCGTGCGATCCGCGGGACAGGCCCCGGTACCGATGTGCATGATCCATCTGCGGCGTGTACAGTAACTCCCCGTGCAGCCCACCGGGCAGCCTACGGGTGATGAGACACCGAGGCTGGCGCGGTAGGCTGGGCAAGTAGGTCCGGGTGGCGGAATGGCAGACGCGCTAGCTTGAGGTGCTAGTGCCCGTATAGGGCGTGGGGGTTCAAGTCCCCCCTCGGACACGTTAACCCCCACCAAAGCCGTTCATGTTTTCGAGCGGTTCGGGTGGGGGTCGTTGCTTTTGGCGCGGGATTCCTGCTGGCGACGGCTGGCGGCCGAGGGTGATGGTGTCGGCATCGCAGGTGATGGTGATCTGGTTCGCCCGCAGATAGGCGGCGATGGCTCGTGGGCCGTCGTCGGCTTCTGTCGTCCGGTCGTCGAGTTGCCGTGCGATGCGGGCGAGGAGCAGATCTTCGCGGAGGTACAGCGGTTTGGGCCGGCCAGGTTGTGGCGGGCTGGCGCTGGTGTGGCCGTGTCGGCACCGGTAGCCGGATCGTCCGTGTATCCAGTGTGCGTCGGCCCGTCGGCCGCAGGTTCGGCAGATGACCAGTCCGGTGAGTAGGTACCGGCGTGGTTGGCCGTCCTCGGGTGTGGCGACGGCGTTGACGGTTTGGGCTTGGACGAAGTCCGTCTCGCTGACCAGCGGCGGGTGGACCAACCGTGTGGACAGTATCCACTGGTCTCGTGGGTTCCATCGCCGTACCGATCCTCGGCTGGTGCGCCGGTCTCCGGGCTCAGTTTCCTGGTGGTCGGTGTACTGCCGGTTCCACACCTGCCGTCCGGTGTAGCGGGGGTTGGCGAGGATTTCCGCGACCGTGCGTACGGTCCAGCCTTCTGCTGTCCGGTGCGGGTTGCGGGTGCGGTCGTACTGCGATGGGGATGGCACACCCTGGTGGTTGAGGGTGCGGGCGATACCGGCGGCGCTGGTTCCGGCGATCCGCTGGGCGAAGATCGATCGTACGTGTGGTGCGGTGATCGGGTCGGGGTCGAGTCGGTGTAGTCGGCGGCCCCAGCGGGCGTGTGCGGTGTTGGGGTGGGGTCCGGCGTCGGCGAGGCGGTAGCCGTAGGGTGGTCGTCCGCCGAGGTGGCGGCCCTGGTCGCGGGCTTGGGCGCGCATGGCCATCGTGGTGCGGAACCGGGCGCGCAGGACCTCCCGTTTCGACTGGTGTCCGAGCAGCATGGCCAGGGCTTGGTGGGTGGGGTCGTTCAGGTCGATGGGTCCGCGGGTCTCGGGGAGCCACAGTTGGATCTCGTGAGCGGCCAGCATGGCGGCGACGTGGGTGAGCTGGTCACCGTGGAAAGCGCGTTCGTACTCGCCGATGATCACCGCGTCGAACATCCGGCACTGCCCGGTGGCGGCGGTCAATAGTGCGGCGGCTTGCGGGCGGGCGTGCCACGGCACCCGCCGGGAGCAGCCGATGTCGAAGTACTCGGCGACGATCTTCCCCTGGTAGGTGATGGTCCGATGTGCCGAGTCGAGTTGCCAAGCCCGTGACGAGGCGGCGTCCTGGTAGTCGGCGGTGGAGATCCGCCCGTAGAACGCGAACCGCAAACCGCCGACAGCAGGTGGTGGCCGGTGCCCTCGGACTCGGGGTTGCGTGTTGTGCAGCCATCCGGCCAGGAGATCGGGCTGGTTGACTCTCGCCGTAGCGCCCATGGAGATCACCTCGATGCGACACCTCATCCTGTCCAACGAACCACGCACGTACCGATGACCTGTCTGGACCAGTCAGACCGGGAAACACATCAACCGCTCTACGACAGCAGGGACACCTCAGCAACCTCGCTGTTGACCACCCCCGCGCTAACGGAGTCGCTCACTGCCGTGAACAGCGGACTCAAAGATCAAATTCGACCCATGGCGCGCCTGACGTTTGGCTCCGGGATGTGCCAGTGGCCGTTGGCTTAAACGTCTTGCGGGGCCGAGGCCGACTCAATCGGCTTTCGTGGTGAACGAAAGTCCTTGGGCTCGCGACGTCTCGACTGCCCAGAGCAAGGACGGGGAGTTGTCAATCGGTCACCTAACGTTGACCATAGATGGAGGTGACTGACTGGGGGCAAGGCCGGCAGGAACGGACTCATGGTCACGTACATGCCCATCCTCAAAGGCCGGGAAGGCGAGTTCAGAGCGTTCGCGCACCTGCCCGCTGCACTGGTGCGGCATGTATTGCCGATCTTTGAGGTGGTCCCGACTGTCAACGGCCCGACCAAGGATGCCTACCGATTCGGCAAGCAGGTATGCGAGTCGGTGCCTGCCGATCTGACGATCGCGGTTGATGTGCGGCATCTCGCCGATCCAACCGAGGGTGTGCGTCGGCCCATGCGCGACATCGCTGACGACCTCGCGGCCTGGGGAGTCCCGATGCTGCCAGTCCTACACCTGTACGACACTGAGGCGCGGGTGGCCGATGTGTGGCACGCGGCCGACCTTCATAGCGGCCACACCCTTCTCCGGCTGGGCAGCGACACCCGCGACCCAGACGACGGGGAAGCCGAGGAGGCGTTGGATCGCCTTCGTAATGAGATGGGCCTGACCATCGAGCATTGCCACCTGGTCCTTGACGTGTTCGAAGTGCGATCCGAACGCGATCTGACCAGAGTCGAGCCGATCGTCCGCAAATGCGTGTCCTGGGCTCTGCGCTACCCTTGGCGTTCGATTACGGTCGCCGCCGGCGCCATGCCGCAGAGCATCTCGCACCTCCCGGTCTACACGCCCACACCGCTACGGCGCTGGGACCTGCAACTGTGGCAGCGCGTGCGGGACCTCGGCATCCACTACGCGGACTACGGTATCGCCCATCCAGGAGCGGCCGGAGCTGCCTGGCGACCTATGCCGAGTCTGCGCTACACCCACGATGAGGTGTGGTGGATCTACCGTTGGCCACAAGGCAAGACCGACAGACCTGCGATGTACGACCTGTGCAACGCGCTGGTGGCCTCCGACCACTGGCATCCAGAAGGACGAGACTTTTCCTGGGGCGACCATCAGATTGCGGCGCGGGCGAAGGGCGTCGGCGGGCCCGGCAACGCCTCAAACTGGCGCGCATGGGCTACCTCGCACCACCTCGCACAGGTCATAGACCAAATCCAAAGATCCGGTCATGCCGACCTGCGCTCCAACTTGTGACCGGCCGCAGTTCGACGGGCTCGACGAGTACTACCGCCGCGCGCTGCTCTTAGGACGCACGCTCTCCTTGCAGACCTTCGGCGGCCCGGCCGGGCAGATCGCCGTCATGCAGCGCCACCTGGTCGACGGGCGCCGCTGGATCGGGCAGCGCCGGTTTCTGCACGCGCTGAACTACTGCATGCTCCTGCCCGGTCCCGAGGCCCAACAGCTCGCGATCTACGTCGGATGGCTCCTCAACGGCTTCCGAGGCGGATTGGTCGCCGGGACCCTGTTTGTGCTTCCCGGGCTGTTCGCGCTGCTGGCCCTGTCGGCGGTCTACGTCGGCTACGGCGACACTCACGCCGTCACCGCCGTGTTCGCCGGCCTCGCCCCGGCCGTGGTCGTAATCGTCGCTCAGGCGGTGTGGCGGGTCGGCAGCCGAGCCCTCAGCAACAAGGTTCTGGTCGGCTTCGCCGTCGTCGCGTTCGTCGCCCTCGCCGCGTTCGGCGTGCCGTTCCCGGTCGTCATCGCGTTCGCCGCGCTCGCCGGTTGGGCCGTGCACCGATGGCGATCGCACCTCGTCACCGCGGGTGGGCACGGCGGCAACGGCACCGACGGCCCGGCGCCGTTGATCCGCGACGACGCCCTGCACCACGACAGCCCGTCCGCCCGGCGGGCCGCCACGATCCTCGCCGTCGGACTCGTCGCCTGGTTCGCCCCGGTCACGCTGGTCGCCGCCACCACCGGCATCGGCAGCGTCTACACCCAGCAGGGCCTGTTCTTTTCCGGCACGGCGGTGGTCACCTTCGGCGGTGCCTACGCCGTCCTGGCCTACGTAGCCCAACGGGCAGTCGAGGACTACGGCTGGCTCTCCGCCGGAGACATGGTTCGTGGTCTGGCGCTGGCCGAGAGTACCCCCGGGCTGCTGATCATGGTGGTGCAGTTTGTCGCGTTCCTTGGCGCCTACCATCACCCGGGAAGCCTCGACCCGTGGGTCGCGGGAGTCGTGGGTTCGCTGCTGACCACCTGGGTCACGTTCGTGCCCTGCTTCCTGTTCATTCTGCTCGGCGCGCCCTACGTCGAACGCCTGCGTACCAACCACAGCCTCTCCGCCGCGCTGACCGGCATCACCGCCGCCGTCGTGGGCGTGATCGCCAACCTCGGCCTGTACTTCACGGTCCATACCCTGTTCGTCGACAGCCGCACGGTCACCGGTGGGCCGCTGCGCCTGGAACTGCCGGAGATGGCCACGGTGCGGTGGATACCGCTGGGCATCGCTGTTATCGCCGGTGTGCTGATCTTCCGGTTCAAGTGGTCCGTGCTGCGCGTACTCGGAGTCAGCGCCCTTCTCGGCCTCGCCGCCGGACTGGCCGGCCTACCTGTCACCTGACCAGCCACAGAACTGGCCGACCAGGACACCAGCGCGACCGTCGGTGCACACCACCTGGCCAGACCCTGGTCCACGAGCCGCGTCATCCGCGCGGATCGCCGAATGGATAGATCAACTGGAGCGCCAGCCTCGGCGAGGTTGTCCCACACCTCCAGTGGTCCGCGACCTGCGGTCGTGGCGGCAACCCTGGGTCTTGTCGGTCAGGTCGCGGACCGTAGGTGTCGGTTCGCCCATTCCTCGAAGGTCGTGAGCGGGATGCCGAGTGCGCGAGCGTACTCGGGACGGGCCGGCTGTCCCACAGCCTCCGTGAGTTCGTGCCCGATGATTGCCCAGTCCGGCATGCCCGCGGCGACAGCCTCCTCGGCCGTCATGTCGGGCGCGGTCAGTTCGATGCCCAGGGCGCGGGAGAGGATCTCGGCGATCTCGCTCATCGCCAGGTAGTCGCTGGCCAGTTCCAACTCGACCCGGTCGAACCGCTTTGGTTCGGCGATCGCCGCGGCGGCGGCCCGGCCGATGTCCTCGACCGCGACGAGGGAGAGTCGGGTCTGCGGCTTCAGCACGGTCACCAGGCCGCCCTCGACGCCGCGCGGGAACAGGTACGCCGCCGCGGGCAGCAGGTTCTCCATGAAGAAGCCCGGCTTGAGGAGCGTCCAGTGTGTGAAACCGGCCTCGCGTACCCGGTCCTGGATTCCCGCCTTGGCGGTGTAGTAGGGCTCCATGGGCGCCCAGCGGCCTTCCGCCCAGCCGGGGAACTCGGTGTGCTGCCCGGCGCCGGAGACCGTGGTCTGCACGAACTGCGGTACGCCTGCGGCGATTGCGGCCTCGATCAGGTTGAGGCCCTGGCGGTGCTCGCCGGGGAAGTCGAGTCCGCCGTCCTTCATCGGGGGCCTCTGGACCGAGAAGACCGCTCGGGCGCCCTGGGCCGCACTGGTCAGGGAGTCGCAATCGTCCAGGTCACCGGCACGCAGTTCGGCGCCGAACGCCTCGATGGTCTTGGCCCGTTCGGTGGCGGGGTCGCGGACCAGCGCCCGGACGGGTACGCCCGCGGCGAGCAGGGCGCGGGCTGTGGCTCCACCCTGCTGTCCGGTGGCGCCGACGACCAGGACCGGTGCGGAATCGATGGACACATGGTCTCCTCGTGGCAGGTCAAGCTAAACGGCGGGGTGCGCCGTTTATTCCTGGTACGATACGGCGGGCCCCGCCACTTAGCAATCGTGAGGTGCCTCATGCCCGGTCAGCGAGCGGACGCTCGGCGCAACTACGCGCTCCTACTCACCGCTGCCGAAGAGGAGATCGCCCGGTACGGCGCTGAAGCGTCCATGGAGCAGATCGGCCGCAGGGCAGGGGTGGGATCTGGCACCGTACGTCGGCACTTTCCTAACCGGCATGCACTGCTGGAGGCGGTCTTCCGCGCCCGCATCGAGACCCTCCGCGACCACGCCCGCGATCTCGCCGACTCGTCCGACGCCCGAACGGCGCTGCTCACCTGGCTGGGCGCCGTCACCGCTTCCACCGCGACCATCCGGGGACTGGCGGTCGCGCTGGCCCGCAGCTGCGCGACCGAACCCGGCGCGGCGCACGCGCACTGCGCCTCCGCGCAACTCACCGAGGCTGGTGACCCACTGGTCCGGCGCGCCGCCCAGGACGGCGCGGTGGCGACCGGCGTGACCATCACGGACCTGCTCACGCTGGTCACCGGTCTCGCGCTGGCGACCGAACACCACCCGGACCCGGCCGCCGAGACGGACCGGCTGCTGCACCTGGCGATTGAAGGGATCAGCCCAACGCCCCAGACCCGTTGACAGGGTCGCTCGGGTCGATCCGACCATTGGCCCCTGCGACCGACCGGCCATTCAGTCACTCAGCCTTGATTCACCGACGCCTCCTCTCACCTGGTCATGCTTTCCAGTCAGACCGCGTCGACGCACTCATCAACGAAGCCACGGCAGCGGTCAGCTGAGCCTTCCCGGGAGGTTGAGGCGGGGCTTGATCGCGCAAGGGACCTGCATGAGGGACCTTGCTCGGTGGCAGCGGCCGGTAACACCGCGCGCCGAAGCGCGGGGTGACGGCGGTCATGGAAAAGCGGAGTGCGCCTTGGCCGTCGACGCCGAGAATGTCGTCCGGGTTGGGAGTGGGGCAGGACTTCAGCGAGCGCCGTCTTCACCGGCAGCGCGGTCGACAATCTCCGATTGTTTGGACTCGGGCCGATTCGGACCCGGCTGACCCGGCACTCAACTGGTGAAACTCTGCGAGGCGAACGCACTTCCCATTTTTCCCATAGGTTCAGTAGACTTTGCGGCATGCACAGGTCCCTATGGCGCCGCCGCGCGCTCGCCACGTTCGGAGCAATCTTGGTCGCTGCCGGGGCGCTCACTGCCTGCGGCGATGCGGAGGACAGTGGGGGCGGTGATGGGCCGCTGCGAGTGGGTTACCAGCGCTACGGCAGCCTGAGCCTGCTCAAGGCCCGCAACGAGGCGCCCGGGGTGACCTGGTCGTTGTTCGAGAGCGGACCGGCCCTCACCGAGGCGCTCAAGGCCGGATCGATCGACATCGGCGAGACCGGGGAGGCTCCGCCCATCTTCGCGGCCGCCGGAAAGATTCCCTTCAAGATCGTGGCGACCTCGGACGAGGTGCCGCAGGGCGAGGCCGTGCTGGTCAAGGAGAGCAGCGGGTTCCGGACGTTCGCCGACCTCAAGGGTAAGACGGTCGCGCTGAACAAGGGCTCCAACGTGCACTGGCTGCTCGTCAAGCTGCTCGAAGCCAACAACATGACCCTGCAGGACATCACGGTCCAGTACCTCAAACCCGCCGAAGGCCGGCCCGCCTTCGACGCCGGGCAGGTCGACGCCTGGATCATCTGGGATCCCTACTTCGCCCTCGCCGAGCAGCCCGGCGTCAAGGTGCTGGCCGACGCTACCGGGCTGGCGAGCAACCGGCAGTACATTCTGGCCGCTCCAGACGCCGTCGAGAAGAAAACAGACCAGGTACGCGACCTGCTGACCCAACTCAACACCACCACCCAGTGGGGCATCGACAACCCCGAGGAACGGGCTCGGGTGCTCGCGCCCGAACTCAAGATCCCCGAAGACGTGGCGAAACGCTCGCTGGACCGCAGCGCCAAGTCGCTGGCCCCAGTCTCGGCGGCGATCGGCGACGAGTTGCAGGCGATCGCCGACGGCTTCGCCGAACTGGAGCTGATCCCCGAGCCCATCGACATCAAGGCCCGCGTCGACCCCCAGTTCGCCGGGGTCTTCACATGACGGAGCTGGCCACCCGACCGCCGGCCACCGTGCCGAAGACCGCGCGACCGGCAGCACGGTCCAACCGTCGGCGATGGCGGCGCCTGACCACCCCCGTCGTGCTCGTCGTGCTCTGGGAGACGTCGTCGCGCGTGGGCGTGCTACCGGAGGAGAAACTCCCTCCGATCAGTGAGGTGGTACGCGCCGGATGGCAGCTTGCCGAGGACGGCACGCTCGCCACCCATCTGCTCGACTCGCTGACCCGGGCCGGTGCCGGTTTGGCTATCGGCGTCGGTCTCGCGCTGGTGCTCGGATCGATCGCGGGTCTGCTGCGGCTCGGCGATGATCTGGTCGACCCGCCTGTGCAGATGGCCCGGATGCTGCCACACCTCGCGCTGGTGCCGCTGCTGATCATCTGGGTCGGTATCGGCGAGTCGCTGAAGGTCACCTTGGTGGCCCTGGGTGTGTTCTATCCGATGTACTTCAACCTCTACGCCGGCATCCGTGACATCGACGAGCGGCTGGTCGAGGCGGCACGCACCTGTGGCCTCGGTGCGGTGGCCCGCATCCGACACGTCGTGCTGCCCGGCACACTGCCGTCACTGTTCCTCGGACTGCGCCTGGCGACCGGGGCCGCCTGGCTGAGCCTGGTGGTGGGCGAGACGGTCGCCACCCAGAGCGGCATCGGCTTCCTGATGATGGAGGCCCGCGAGTTCAGCCAGACCAACGTCGTCCTCGTCGGCCTGTTCGTCTACGCCCTGCTCGGGCTGCTGTCGGATCTGATCTTGCGGGCGGTCGAGAGGAGGACTCTGACGTGGCGACGCGGCCTACAGGCGACGTAGTCACCGCCACCGGCGTACGACGTGTCTTCGGGGACACGGTGGTCCTCGACGGCATCGAGCTGACGATCGGTTCCGGTGAGGTGGTCGCACTGCTCGGCGGCAGCGGGTCAGGCAAGACGACCCTGCTGCGGATACTCGCCGGCCTCGACCAGGACGCGACCGGCGACTGGCAGGTGCGCGGCAACCTGGCGGTGGTCTTCCAGGAGCACCGGCTGCTGCCCTGGAAGCGGGTCGCCGACAACGTGGCGCTCGGTGTGCCTGGCTCCGACGTTTCGCGCCGCACGGCTGCGGCGTTGACCGAGGTCGGCCTGGCCGGTCGGGAGCGGGCCTGGCCGGCCGAGCTGTCGGGTGGCCAGTCCCAGCGTGTCGCGGTGGCGCGGGCCCTGGTCCGCGAGCCGGACCTGTTGCTGCTCGACGAACCGTTTGGTGCGCTGGACGCGCTGACCCGGCTGCGGATGCAGGCCCTGTTCGGCCGGTTGCGCGCTGAGCATGGTTTCGCCGCGCTGTTGGTCACCCACGATGTCGAGGAAGCGCTGCTGCTCGCGGACCGCACGCTGGTCCTGGCCGGTGGTCGGGTCGTCGACGACACGCCGGTGCCGCTGACTCATCCGCGTGCGCCGGATGACCCTGGTTTCGGCGCGCTGCGCCGGCACCTGCTCGACCGCCTCGGCGTACCGGCCGCAGCCTGACGACTGGCATCGGGTGGTCAGTGCGTTGAGGGCCGGCAGCGGTGGTGCACCACGTTCTCCTGCAACTGCCGCCCAGGGCGTCCGCCACCCTTCATCTCAGACGACCAAGTGATCCATCCCTATGAGCGACCGCGTCACGGTCACGAAGGACTGCCGGATCGTCGAGCACGCACCCAGCGAGGACGTCATCGCGGCACCTCGGCATCGGTACCCGCGGTGGCTCTGCACCGCGGTGCCATGGGAGTCGGCATGACGAATGTTCCCGTCCTGTCCTCGGCGCAGGCGATCGCGCTCGCCGCCGAGTTTGCCGCCGACTTCTCCCGGGACGCGGCCGACCGCGACGCGCGACGCATCCTGCCGCTGGCGGAGGTCGACAGACTCAGCGGGTCCGGGCTGCTGGCCATCACCGTCCCCGCCCGGCATGGCGGGGCCGACCTGCCGGTGGAGACGGTCGTGGAGGTGTTCCGGCTGCTGTCGGCCGGCGACCCCAACATCGGCCAGATCCCGCAGAGCCACTTCGTCTACGTCAACCAGTTGCGATTGCGGGGCACCGACGGCCAGCAGAAGTTCCTCTTCGGCGAGGTGTTGACCGGCGGCCGGTTCGGCAACGCGCAGTCGGAGGCCAACACCCGACACGTCCGCGACATCACCACCACGCTGACCGCCGAGGCCCCCGGGCGGTGGCGGCTCAACGGCCGCAAGTTCTACGCCACCGGCGCGCTGCTGGCGCACCGGATCCCCGTCCTCGCCCACCTCGGGCCGGACGGTCCGCTGCACGTCGCGTGGGTAGGCCGGCACGACGAGGGCGTCGAGGTGATCGACGACTGGAACGCGTTGGGTCAGCGCACCACTGCCAGCGGGTCGGTGGTGCTGCGCGACGTGGCAGTGCCCGACGACCTCGTCACGCCGTTCGCGGTCACCTTCGAGGAGCCGCAGACCTACGGCGCGTTCGCGCAGGTGCTGCACGCGGCGATCGACGCCGGCATCGCCCGGGCGGCACTGCACGACGCGGCGTGGTTCGTACGGGAGAAGAGCCGACCCTACCCGGACGCGCACGTCGACCGGGCGACCGACGACCCACTGGTGGTCCGCGCCTTCGGGGAGGTGGAACTGGCCGTGCGCGGCAGCGAGGCGCTGCTGGCCGAGGCGGCCCGGGCCATCGACCGGGCCAATGCCGACCTGACCGCGCAGTCCGCGACGGCCGCATCCCTCGCTGTCGCCGCGGCCCGGGCGGCCACCACCCACGCGGCCCTGGAGGCGAGCAGCCGGCTGTTCGAGGTGGCCGGCACCCGGTCCGCCAGCGCCAGCCACAACCTTGACCGGCACTGGCGCAACGCGCGTACCCACACCCTGCACGATCCCGCGGCGTGGAAGCTCCAGCACCTCGGTCGCTGGGCCGTCGACGGCACCCCACCCCCCAACCACGGACAGGTGTGAACTCATGACCGAACTGAAGTTCCATTGGTTCCTACCGACCAACGGCGGCGACGGCCGGCAGATCGTCGGCGGCGGACACGGCACCCCGGCCGACGTGGGCGCCCGGGCAGCCTCTGTCGCCTACCTCGGGCAGATCGCCCGCTCGGCGGAGCAGTTGGGCTTCGAGGCCGCGCTGACCCCTACCGGTGCCTGGTGCGAGGACGCCTGGATCACCACCGCGATGCTGAGCAGCGTGTCGGCGCGGTTGAAGTTCCTCGTCGCGTTCCGGCCCGGCCTCACGTCGCCGTACCTCGCCGCGCAGATGGCCGGCACCTTCCAGAACCTCTCGGGCGGCCGACTGCTGCTCAACGTGGTCACCGGGGGCGAGAGCCACGAGCAGCGGATGTACGGCGACTTTCTCGACAAGGACGCCCGCTACCAGCGCACCGGAGAATTCCTGGAGATCATCCGCGCGCTGTGGTCGGGCAAGCCCGTCGACGTCGAGGGCACGCACTTCCAGCTCGCCGACGCGGTCCTGACCCAGATCCCCGACCCGCTGCCACGTGTCTACTTCGGCGGCTCGTCACCGGCGGCTCTGGACGTGGCGGCCCGGCACGTCGATGTCTACCTGACCTGGGGTGAACCTCCGGCCGCCGTGGCCGAGAAGGTGCGCCGGGTCCGCGAGCTCGCCGAGCGACAGGGCCGGACCCTCGCCTTCGGTCTGCGGGTGCACACCATCGCCCGCGACACCGCCGAGGAGGCCTGGGCGGAGGCCGACCGGCTGCTGTCCGGCATCTCCGAGGATCAGATCCGCCAGGTCCAGGCAGGTCTGCGCCGCAGCGAGTCCGAGGGTCAGCGCCGGATGCTCGCCCTCAACGGCGGCACCAAGGACGGGCTGGAGATCCATCCGAACCTGTGGGCCGGTGTCGGGCTGGTACGTGGCGGCGCCGGCACCGCGCTCGTCGGCGACCATCAGCAGGTCGCCGACCTCATCGAGCAGTACGTCGAGGCGGGGATCAGCGAGTTCGTGCTCTCCGGCTACCCGCATCTGGAGGAGGCGTACCGGTTCGGCGAGGGCGTGTTGCCCGAGCTGTCCCGCCGCGGTCTCTGGCAGCACCCGGCGCCGGTCCGGCAGGCGGCACCGGCAGTACCCTTCGGCGCGGCGCCGCTCGCGGAGAAGTCGGTGACGCGGTGACCGCCCGGGTCGCGGTCGTGGTCGGTAACCCTCGACCGGCCAGCCGTACCCTCGGCGCGGCGGGGTACGTCGCCCGGCAGCTCGCCGGCCGCGAGCCGGACCTGACCGTCGATCTTGCCACCCTGGGCCCGGCCCTGCTGGACTGGGACGATCCGGGCGTGGCCGCCCTGGTGGCCGAGGTCGGTGCGGCCGACCTCGTGGTGGTGGCGAGCCCGACGTACAAGGGCACCTACACGGGGCTGCTCAAGCTCTTCCTCGACCGGTTCGCTGGCGGGACCGGGCTGCGCGGGCTCGCCGTCCCGCTGCTCGTCGGCGCTGCACCGCAGCATCACCTGGCCGCGGAGCTTACCCTGCGGCCGGTGCTCACCGAGATCGGCGCGACCGTCCCCGGGCGGGGACTGTTCGTCATCGACCGTCAGCACGACGACCCTGCGGCCTACGCTGACTGGCTGACGGCCACGCGACCGCTCGTCGCGGCTTTCCTGCGGACCCGGCACGAGGCAACCACATGACAGCCGGTCCGACCAGCTCCAGGGCGGTTAGGCTACTCAATCTATAGGAATGGTGGGTAGCATGCCGCCATGGCCGGCACGCTGTTCAGCTTCCCCAACCCTGTCAACGAGGTGTCCGCCCGGCTCGTCGCCGGTGGGGTGGTCATCCTGTCCACGGTGACGATCGTGCTGGATCAGCCCTGGCTGATCGCGCTGATCGCGTACGGGTTCGTCGCCCGGGTGCTCGCCGGCCCCAGGCTCAGTCCTCTTGGCCTGCTCGTCACACGGGTGATCACGCCGCGGCTACCGGTACGGGCCAAGCTCGTCGCCGGACCGCCCAAGCGGTTCGCCCAAGGGATCGGCGCTGTGCTCACGCTGACCGCCGCTGTGCTGGCGCTCGGGTTCGGGCAGCACCTCGCGGCGTATCTCGTCCTCGGTGCGGTGATCGTGGCGGCGACACTCGAGTCCGTCTTCGCGTTCTGTGTGGGCTGCGCGATCTTCGCGGGGCTCATGCGGACCGGATGGATCCCCGAGGCGGTCTGCGCCGAGTGCGACGACATCTGGAGCCGCGTGCCGGTGGACGGGTAACGGCACCGAAAGGGTGCGTTCGCCTGACCGCGCATCTCGCCCCGCCGATGATCGAGGCCCGGTAATGCGCCTGGGGAACTGGTCGTGGGCGATACCGGCGAAGTCCGGATGGTGCCCGACGTGTGTCTGCTTATTTCGCCCAGGTGTGCCGGCGGACTGTTGAGTGCGGCCAGCACGTCCGTCGGACCGCTCATGGGAGCATGGCGTCCCAGTCATTGAAATCCCTATTTAGTCTGTAGGTTTTAAGGGTTACGGTACCGGTGTGGCCAGCCAGGGAACCCCGCTCGACGGCACCGCGGTCGCGGTGTCGCGGGGGTGCTGTCGTGGTTGGACCAGTGCGCGCGGCTGCTGCCGCTGAGCGCCCGATCCTGATCCGTTCGCACCGCGCTGCCGGCTCGACGACGACCGGCTAGGTCTCGGTACCTGTTCCACCCCTGTAACGCGCCGCGCCCACGCTTGCCCGGCGCGCGCTCGTCGTACCTCAACAGGAGGACGTCATGGCCGTCATTGTCGAACGGGACGTTCCGGTCGATCCCGAAACCTTCCGTAGTCTGCTGCGGCGACAGGCCGCATCGGTCACCGTCATCACCGTTGCGGGCGACCCGCCGGTGGGATTCACCGCCACCTCGTTCACGTCGGTGTCGCTGCGCCCACCGCTGGTGTCGTTCTGCCTGGCCCGATCGTCGTCGAGCTGGCCGACCGTCGCCAGAGCGGAGCACGTGGCGGTGCACCTGCTCGGTCAGCACCAACAGGATGTCGCGCGGACGTTCGCGACCAGCGGCATCGACCGGTTCGCCGCTCATTCCGACTGGCAGTACGGCCCGCACGGGGTGCCGCTGCTGCACGCGCCGATCGCCTGGTTGTTGTGCCGGGTGCACCAGCGGGTGGTCGCCGGTGACCACGCGATCGTGTTGGCCCAGCCGTTGACCGGAAGCCACGGCGAGGGCACCCCCCTGCTCTACCACGAGGGGCGGTACGCCGCCCTCAACCCCTCCACGAAGGAGTCATAGGTGAAGCCGCCAATCATCCTGGACCGTCGGGCGTTGCTGTCCGCCGCCCTCAGCGCGGTCGCGCTCGGCGTCACCGCTTGCGCCGGCGATGACGCGCCTCAGGCGGCCCTAGCCGTGGGCGCGCCGCTGCCCGATTCGGTGCCGAAGGGCACCAAGCTGGTCGTCGGCGACAAGGAGCACCAGAAGGCGATCGAGTTCTCCGGCGAGGCGGAGAAGTTCACGTTCGAGGTGGAGTGGGCCAACATCAGCGGCGGCCCGCAAACCCTGGAGGCGTTCCGGGCCAAGGCCCTCGACATCGGCTCGGTCGCCGACATCCCGCCGATCCACTCCCACTGGACGAACATCCCGACCAAGATCGTCGCTGCGAAGTTTCGTCAGGACCCACTGAACCACCCCATCTACCGCCTCGGCATCGCACCCGGTGTCGCGGTCGCCACGCTGGCCGACATCCGCGGCAAGAAGGTCGCCTACAGCCCGGGACAGGCACAGGGCGCGCTGGTCCTGCGGGTGCTGCACAAGGCCGGATTGACCAAGGAGGACGTCAAACTGGTGGAGTTGCCGAGCACCGGCGACGTCTACGCGACCGCACTCGCTAGTCACCAGGTCGACGTCGCACCGATCGGGGGCGTGCAGGTCAAGCGCTACGAGACCAAGTACGGCCGCGATGGCGCCACCACCATCGCGCACGGTCTGCGGGACGACCCGGGTCACCTGTACGTGCCGGCCACTGTCCTCACCGATCCGGGAAAGGCGGCCGCGATCCGCGAGTACGTGCAGGCCTGGGCACGGGCCTGGCGGTGGCGGGAGGCCAACCCGGACGAGTGGATCGAGCGCTACTACGTCAAGGACCAGGGACTCAGCGCCGAGGATGGCAGGTGGCTGGTCGAGAACGCCGGCGTGGCCGACATCCCGGTGAACTGGACCGAGGCCATCGCCCGGCATCAGCAGACCATCGACCTGCTGGCCAAGGAAACCGGGAACAACAGGCTCGAAGCCGAGGACCTGTACGACCGGCGGTACGAATCCGTGGCCGCGGACGCACTCGCCGCGGAGAGCGCCCGATGACGGCCTCGGTTCTCACCCGTCCCCGGCAGTCGGCGACGGCGCCCGCCCACAAGGCGAGTCGTCGCCTGAAGCCTCGCCGCCCCATCCCGTTCGGGGCGGCGATCGGCCCGTTCCTGCTCCTGGGAGTCTGGGCGGCCGGTTCGGCGGCCGGCTGGATCGACCCTCGCACCCTGTCGGCACCGTGGACGGTGGTGACGACGGCGGGCGACCTCATCGTCGACGGCCGCCTTCAGGACAACCTGTCCATCTCGGCCCAACGGGCCGGCCTGGGTCTCCTCATCGGCACCGCCATCGGCACCGTGCTCGCGCTTATCGCCGGCCTCAGCCGGTGGGGCGAGGCGCTTCTCGACGGCCCGATCCAGATCAAGCGGGCCATCCCGGCGCTGGCGCTGCTGCCGCTGCTCGTCCTCTGGTTCGGCATCGGCGAGCAGATGAAGGTCATCACCATCACGCTGGGCGTGTTCGTGCCGGTCTACATCCACACTCACAACGGACTGCGCAGCATCGACAGCCGGTACGTCGAACTGGGTGAGTCGCTGCGGCTACCGCGAGTCGTCTTCATCCGCCGGATCGTGCTGCCCGGCGCGCTGCCCGGCTTCCTGCTCGGCATGCGGTTCGCGGTGGTGAGCGCATGGCTCTCCCTGGTCGTGGTCGAACAGATCAACTCGACGAGCGGGATCGGCTACATGATGCAACTGGCCCGCGAGTACGGCCAGACCGATGTGATCATCGTCGGGCTCGTGCTGTACGGCCTTCTCGGGCTGCTGTCCGACGGCGCCGTCCGGCTCGCGCAGAGGAGGGCGTTGTCGTGGCGACGAACCCTGGCGGATTGACCTCCACCGGCACGGTGCGAGTCCACCAGTTGGTGCGCGGCTTCGGTAGTCGTGCCGTCCTGGACGGATTCGACCTTGAGGTCGGCGCGGGCGAGTTCGTCGCCCTCCTGGGCCGCAGCGGCTCAGGAAAGAGCACCCTGCTGCGTGCACTCGCCGGCCTCGACAGCGATGTCGACGGCTCCGGCCTGATCGACGTGCCGGAGAAATGCTCGGTCGTCTTTCAGGACGCCCGGCTGCTGCCCTGGCAGCACGTCCTGGACAACGTCGTCCTCGGCCTCCGCGGATCCGACGCCCACCAGCGCGGCCGGACGGCCCTCGCCGAGGTCGGCCTGGCGGGGCGGGAGTACGCCTGGCCGAATGAACTGTCCGGCGGCGAACAGCAGCGGGTGGCGCTGGCCCGGGCCCTGGTGTCCGAGCCGGAACTGCTGCTGGCCGACGAGCCCTTCGGCGCGCTGGACGCGCTGACCCGGCTGCGCATGCACGATCTGCTGCGCGAACTGTACGCCCGGCACCGACCCACGGTGCTGCTCGTCACCCACGACGTCGACGAGGCCATCACCCTGGCCGACCGCGTGCTGCTGCTCGACAGCGGACGGATAGCCGTCGACCTCGCCATCGATCTCCCGGCGCAGCGCTCGCACCGGCAGCCGCAGTTCCTCGCCTACCGCGAAACGCTGCTGCAGGCCCTCGGCGTCAACCACTCGGAAGGATGACCCATGCTGCACCTCAACGCCTTCCTGATGGGCGTCGGCCATCACGAGGCGGCCTGGCGGCTGCCGGAGAGCGACCCATTCGCGCAGACCGAGGTCGAGCACTTCAAGCGCCTGGCCCGAATCGCCGAACGGGGCAAGCTCGACTCGCTGTTTCTCGCCGACAGCCCGGTGCTGTGGAACAGCATCGGCCGGCGGCCGGGCGGCACGCTCGAACCGACCGTGCTGCTCGCCGCGCTCGCCGGCGCGACCAACCACATCGGACTGATCGCCACCGCCTCGACGACGTACAACGAGCCCTTCAACCTCGCCCGTCGGTTCGCGTCGCTGGACCACATCAGCGGTGGCCGCGCCGGCTGGAACATCGTCACCACCGCAGGCGAGCAGGCGGCCCGCAACTTCAACCTCGACGCGTTACCCGCCCACCGGGACCGGTACGCGCGGGCCGCGGAGTTCGTCGAGGTGTCGCTCAAGCTCTGGGACAGCTGGGACGACACCGCGCCGCTCGGCGACAAGGACGCGGGCCGGTGGGGCGACGACAACCTGCTCTACCCGCCGAACCACTCGGGGCGACACTTCCGGGTCGCCGGTCCGCTCAACGTTCCCCGCTCGCCGCAGGGCCACCCGCTGCTGGTGCAGGCCGGCTCGTCGGAGGACGGCAAGGAACTAGCCGCCCGCTACGCCGAGGCCGTCTTCACCGCCCAGCAGACCCTGGCCGAAGCCCAGGAGTTCTACCGTGACCTGAAGCGGCGTACCGAGCAGGCCGGCCGCGACCCGGACACCGTCAAGATCCTGCCGGGCATCGTCCCGACGATCGGCGCCACCGAAGCCGAGGCCCGCGCGCTGGAGGACGAGCTCGACCGGCTGATCAAACCGGAGTACGCCCGCCAGCAACTCGCCACCACCCTGCGGGTCGACCCGGACGACCTCGACCTGGACAAGGAACTCCCCGCCGACCTGCCCGACGAGGACCAGATCGAGGGCGCCAAGAGCCGATACACCCTGATCGTCACCCTCGCCCGGCGAGAGCGACTGACAGTACGCCAGCTCATCGGCCGACTTGGTGGAGGGCGCGGGCACCGCACCTTCGCGGGCACGCCGGAGCAGGTCGCCGACGCCATCGAGCAGTGGTACCGCAGCGGCGCGGCCGACGGCTTCAACATCATGCCGCCGGTGCTGCCGTCCGGGCTGGAAGCCTTCGTCGACCACGTGGTGCCGATCCTGCAACGCCGAGGGCTGTTCCGCACCGACTACACCGGAACGACCCTGCGCGAGCACTACGGGCTGCCCCGCCCGGCCAACCAGTACACCAAACAGCTCTCCGCCGTTTCGCGCTGAGCCACAGAAAGGACTCTCATGGTCGACTATCGGCCCTTCGGACGTACCGGTGTCCAGATCAGCTCGCTGACCCTCGGCGCGATGAACTTCGGTCAACGGGGCAACCCGGATCACTCCGACGGCATCCAGATCATCCACCGGGCGCTCGACGAAGGCATCAACTCCATCGACACCGCTGACGTCTACTCCCACGGCGAATCCGAGGAGATCGTCGGCAAGGCCCTCGCTGGCGGTCGTCGTGACGACGTCTTTCTCGCCACCAAGTTCCACGGCCAGGTCGGCGACAACCCGCACCATCGGGGCAACTCCCGCCGCTGGATCATCCGCGCCGTGGAGAACAGCCTGCGCCGGCTGAACACCGACTGGATCGACCTGTACCAGGTGCACCGGCCAGAACCCGACACCGACTTCGACGAGACCCTCGGCGCACTCACCGACCTGGTGCGTCAGGGCAAGGTTCGCTACATCGGCACCTCCACCTACGAGCCGTCGGCCATCGTGGAAGGCCAGTGGATCGCGCAGCGACGCCGCCGAGAGCGGGTGGTCAGCGAGCAGCCGCCGTACTCGATCCTGGCGCGTGGAATCGAACGCGAGGTGCTGCCCGTGGCCCAGCGGTACGGGCTGGCCGTGATCCCGTGGAGCCCACTCGCCGGCGGCTGGCTGTCCGGGCGCTACCACGGCGGGCTCGACGCCGCGATCTCCCGGCGCGCCGACCGGTTCCCGGCCCGGTTCGACCCGACCCTGCCGGCGAACGCCGCCAAGCTGGCCGCCGTCGACCAGCTTGCGACCCTCGCCGAGGAGGCCGGGCTCTCCCTCATCCACCTGGCCATCGCGTTCGTCCTGGAACATCCCGCAGTCACCTCGGCGATCATCGGACCGCGCACCCTGGCCCACCTGGAATCGCAGCTCGACGCCGCCAAGGTCACGCTGTCCCGCGACGTGCTGGATCGCATCGACGCCATCGTTCCTCCCGGCACCACCCTGAACCCAGCCGACGCCGGCTACCAGCCGCCGTCCCTGACCGACCCGGCACTTCGCCGTCGCGGTCCCACGCCGGCGGCCCTCCCTGGAGGAGCCCGGTGACCAGCCTTTCCCCCATCTCCCGAAGGAGTGCAAGAGTCATGACATTTCTGACAGGAGGCGCGTGGCGTCGTGGTGTCGCCGGGATCACGGCCGCCGTGCTTCTGGTCGGCCTACCCGCCGCCGCACCGGCTGCCGCCGCCACCAAGAAGGTCGACACCGTTCTGGAGTGGTACGACGTCACTGCGGCCACCATCGCAACCGGTACCCGTCCGCAGGTCACGAACAGCCGGGCGTGGGCGATCGGCTGGCTCGCCGCCGCCCGCGCCGTGCGTACCGTGCCCATCGGCACCGCACGCCACTACCAGGAGGCCGCCCTCGCATCCGCGATCCACACCGCGCTGAGCAGTCTGATACCTGAAGCCACCCCAACCCTCGACGCAGCCCTACAGGTCACGTTGAATCGGATCCCCGACGGACGCGCCGAGGAGCGAGGAATCGCCGCCGGCCAGGCGCAAGCGCGGTCGTTGCTCGCCCAGCGGGCCGGTGACGGTCTCGATCCCGCCTCGGTCAACCCGGCATACCCCGCGCCCGAACCGGCACCCGGGATCTGGCAACCCACCCCACCGAACTTCGGAGCCGCCCAGCAGGCCGGAAACCGCTTCGCCACGCCGTTCCTGCTCGACCGGGCTGACCGCTACCGGCCTGGTCCGCCGCCCGCGCTCGACTCGGAACGCTACCGCGCGGATCTTGCCGAGGTCCGCGCGTACGGCGCCGCCGACAGCGCGGTACGGACACCGCAACAGACCGACACGGCCACCTTCTGGCTCGGCTCGTCACTGACTCTCTACACGGGGATTCTCCGCGCCGCGCTCGCGCAGTCCACCCAGTCGGTCGCCTGGCGGGCAGGCCTCGTAGCCATCTTCCACGTGGCGCTCGTCGACACCCAGATCGCGACCTCCGATGCCAAGTACGCCTATCTACGCTGGCGACCGGTCACCGCCATCCGGGCCGGCGCCGACCCGGACTGGACGCCACTGCACACGACGCCCGCGCACCCGGACTACCCGAGCGGACACAACACCTACTCCGGCGCCGCCGAGCAGGTGCTCACCGCCCTGGTCGGGCCGCGAGCGCGGGAGCCGTACACGATCGACAGCCCCAGCCAGCCCGGCGCCACCCGGACCTACCGCGACTGGCGGCGTCCCACGTTGGAGAACGTCGACGCCCGCGTCTGGTCGGGGATTCACACCCGCACCGCGGACGAGGCCGGCGTCGAACTCGGCCGTGACGTCGCCGCGCACGCCGTCCGCAACGCATCACGGCTGTTCCGCTAGGGCTGTGTCGACGCCCGGGTGGGCGGCCGGCAGCACGGGGATTGGTCCGGCGCGCCGTCGCAGCCGGACCAATCCTGGAACTGCCGGTCATAGTCCAAGCGCCCAGGCCGGCGAAGGCCTTCGACACAAGCCCCACAGCGACCGTCGACAGGGCAAGGAGATCCGCTGATGAGCGTCGAGTTCCTCTGGTACATCCCGAACCAGGTCGAGCCGGGGCACCGCGGCGACGACATCGTCGACAATCACAACAGCCTCGACACGCTCACCAAGCAGGCGCAGGCGGTTGAAGACCACGGGTGGGGCGGCGCGCTCATCGGGACCGGTTGGGGGCGGCCCGACACCTTCACGGTCGCGACCGCCCTGGCCGCCCGGACCACGACCTTTCAACCACTGATCGCGATCCGCCCCGGCTACTGGCACCCGGCGAACTTCGCCTCTGCTGCTGCGACGCTCGACCAGCTCAGCGGTGGGCGAGTGTTGATCAACATCGTGTCGGGCAAGGACAACCTGGCGGCATACGGCGACAGCGACGGCGACCAGGCCGACCGTTACGCCCGTACCAAGGAGTTCATCCAGCTCGTGCGCAAGCTCTGGACCCAGGAGAACGTCACCTACCAGGGCCGGCACTTCATCGTCGCCGACTCCACCGTGTTGCCCCGACCGGTCGTACGCGGCAACCGCAAACACCCTCGCATCTACTTCGGTGGTGCCTCGTCCGCCGCCGAGCGGGTCGCCGCCACCGAGGCCGACGTCCAGCTCTTCTGGGGTGAGCCGCTCGACGGCGTCGCCGAGCGGATCGAGCGGCTCACGCAACTCAGTGACAGGCTCGGGCGCGAGCACGCCCCGCTGGAGTTCGGGCTGCGGATCACCACGCTGGTGCGGGACACCACCGAACAGGCCTGGGCCGACGCCGAGGCGAAGGTCGCGCAGCTCGCCGACCGGGTGGGGAACATCCAGTGCAGTCCGCGCTGGCGGGCTGCGGTGGGCCAGCAGCGGCTGCTCGCCCTCGCCGCCCGGGGCGAGGTGCTCGACGGCAACCTCTACACCACGCCCGGCAGGTTCGGCGGCGGCGGTGCGGGCAGTACCTGGCTGGTGGGCTCGGCCGAGGACGTGGCGACGTCGCTGCGCAAGTACCAAGGGCTGGGCATCACCCACTTCGTGCTCTCCGACACGCCGTACCTGCCGGAGATCAAACGCCAGGGCGACCAGCTTCTACCGCTGTTGCGCGGATGACGAACCGGACGCCGCTGGTGGTTGCGACCACCAGCGGCGGCCTGCGAGTCCGGATCTCAGCCGGGTGCGACTGGTGCCGGTGCGGCCAGGGCTCGGCGTGCGTATGCGCGGACGTCGGCGTCGGTGTCCGCGTCGGCGGCGGCCCGGAGCAGCGCGGCGACCTCGGGTCGGGCCGTCCAGTTACCGAGGACCCGAACCGCGGCCCGCCGGACGTCGAGGTTGCCGTCATGCGCCGCGTCGAGCAGCGGCGGCACGGCGACCGAGGCGGGCGCCCCGGCGAGGCCGAGCGCCGCTCCCTCACGCACCTGCCATGCGGCGTCGGTGAGGCCGGCGACCGCCACGGCGACCAGCGGCTCGGGGCAGCACAGCGCGGCGGCCGCGCGGAGCGCCGCGGCCCGCACGAGCACGTCCGGGTCGGCTGCCAGCCGCGACACGGCGGGGATCGCGGCCGAATCGGCGAGGTCACCGAGGGCGTGCGCCACGGCGATGCGTACCTCCCGGGACGGATCGGCGGCGACGGCCGCGAGGCTTGCGGTGTCGTGGTGGCGGACCAGTCCACGGACCGCATGAACGCGCACGGTGGCGGCCGGGTCGTCCAGCGCGGCGGTGAAGTCGGCACGTTGACCGGCCCCGGTGACCCGCAACAGTTCCACGACGAGTGCGCGGACGGTGACGTCCGGGCTGGCGGTGTACGCGCGGAGCGACTGCCCGATGCCGGCCGGCAGGATGTCGGCGAGTTCCCGCAGGCCGGCAACGGCGGCGACGCGTACCCCGGGATCGTCGTCGGCGAGCGCGGCAACCAGTGCCGGCGCGGTGCCCTCGGGTGCGGACTCGGTAAGGGTCAGCAGCGCGGTGCGCCGTACGTCGGCGTCCGGGTCGCGTAGGTACGGCTCCAGCACATCAAGGCTCGGCTGCTGCTCGGCGAGGCGGAGCACGGCCAGCACCGCGCCGTCGGAGGCGGGCACGGAAGCCGGCTCGCCGTGGGCGACGGTGTGCTGGTCGGAGCGTCCTGGACGGTCCGGCTGAATCGCGATGACCTCCTCGATGCCGGCGGCCGGCGGGGTGAAACCTTCGACCGGCACCAGGTACGGCGCGACCTGCCGCTTGCGGAATCGCATGGTGCCCTGCGCGTCTCGGCTGAGGTTGAGGTGGCAGAACCAGTCGTCGTCGTTGCGCTGTGGCAGGTCGGCCCGGTCGTGGTAGAGACCCCATCTGCTCTCCGTCCGGACAAGCGAGGCCCGAGCTGCCATCTCGGCACAGTCACGGATGAAGGTCACCTCGGCGCAGCGCATCAGCTCGTGTGGCGTCCGCGCACCCAACGCGGCGATCTCGGCGCGCATCCGGTCGAAGGTCTCGACGGCGATGTCGAGCTTGGCCGCGGTCTTCGGCGGGGCCAGGTAGTCGTTGACCATCCGACGCAACTTGTACTCGACCTGCGGCTGCGGTAGCCCGTCGGGGTTGGCGAGGGGACGGTAGACAAGCGCGTGGGCCGCGGCGACCTGGTCGGCCGGGAGGGCGGCCGGCGTGACGAACGAGCCGGCGGCGTGGGTCCCGGCCAGGTCACCGAAGACGAATGCGCCGATCATGTAATTGTGTGGCACGCAGGCGAGATCGCCGGCGGCGTAGAGACCCGGGACGGTGGTGGCGCCGTGCTCGTCCACCCACACGCCGGACGCCGAGTGCCCGCCGCAGAGCCCGATCTCGGAGATGTGCATCTCGACGTCGTGGCTGCGGTAGTCGTGGCCGCGGCCGGCATGGAAGGTGCCCCGGGTGGGACGTTCGGTGCTGTGCAGGATGCCTTCGAGCGCGGAGATGGTCTCCTCAGGCAGGTGGGTGAGCTTCAGGTAGATGGGACCACGGGCGGAGGCGATCTCGCGGGCGACCTCGGCCATCATCTGCCCGGACCAGTAGTCACAGTCGACGAACCGTTCGCCACGGTTGTTGACCTGGTAGCCGCCGAAGGGATTTGCCACGTACGCGCAGGCGGGGCCGTTGTAGTCCTTGATCAGAGGGTTGATCTGGAAGCATTCGATGCCGGACAGCTCGGCGCCGGCGTGATAGGCCATGGCGTAGCCGTCACCGGCGTTGGTGGGGTTCTCGTAGGTGCCGTAGAGGTAGCCGCTCGCCGGCAGACCCAGGCGCCCACACGCTCCGGTGGCCAGGACCACCGCGCCGGCGGTCACGGTGACGAATTCGCCGGTGCGGGTGTGCAGGCCGGCTACTCCGACAGCGCGGCCTGCGTCGGTGAGCACCCGCACCGGCATGACCCGGTTCTCGATGCGCACCCGCTCCCGCATCGAGCGTTCCCGCAGCACCCGGTAGAGAACCTTCTTGATGTCGCGGCCCTCGGGCATGGGCAGTACGTAGCTACCGGAGCGGTGCACCTGGCGGACCGCGTACTGGCCGTGGGCGTCCTTCTCGAACTTCACGCCGTAGCGTTCCAGCCGGCGGATCATGTCGTGGCCGCGGCTGGCGGTCTGGTAGATGGTGCGCTGGTTGACGACGCCGTCGTTGGCGCGGGTGATCTCGGCGACGTACTCCTCGGGCGTGGCTCTGCCGGGGATGACCGCGTTGTTGACCCCGTCCATACCCATGGCGAGTGCGCCGGAGTGGCGTACGTGCGCCTTCTCCAGCACCAGGACCCGGGCACCAGCCTCGGCGGCGGAGATCGCGGCCATCGTGCCGGCGGTGCCGCCGCCCACGACGAGCACGTCACAGTCCAGTTCCAGGCGGTCGGTCAGGGACGGGACCTGCATGGTTGTGCCTCCAGGGCGGCCAGGATGCGGGTACGGGCGGCGGCCACCTCGACTGCGTCGCGGGCGGCCGGGTCGCGGGGGTACGGAACGTCGAGCAACTCCTGGATCCCGCCAGGGGTGAGCACGGCGACCCGGTCGCCGAGGAGCAGAGCTTCGTCGACGTCATGGGTGACGAACACGACGGTGGCGGGCGTCGCGCTGAGCACCCCGATCAGCAGTCGTTGCATCGCGGCGCGGGTCTGCGCGTCGAGCGCGCCGAACGGTTCGTCCATGAACACCGCCCGGGGCTGCCCGGCGAGGGTGCGGGCCAGCTGAACACGTTGCCGCATTCCGCCGGACAGTTGGCCGGGCAGTCGGTGCTCGTGCCCGGTGAGTCCGACCCGTGCGAGCCACTCGTCGGCACGGGTGCGGCGCTGGGCACGGGGTACGCCCCGGATAGCCAGGGGCAGTTCGACATTGCGTCGGGCGGTCCGCCACGGCAGCAGCGCGTCATCCTGAAACATCAGGGCCCGGTCCGGCGAAGGGCCGTGAACCGGGGCCCCGTCGGCGCGGATGGTGCCGGCGCGGGACGGCAGCAGTCCGGCCAGCGCTCGCAGCAGGGTGGACTTACCGCATCCGGAGGCGCCGGCGACGACGAGCAGTTCGCCGGCCCGCACGTCGAGGTCGAGGCCATCGATCACCGCGCTGCCGTCGTAGCCGAGGGACAGACCCTCGGTGCGTAGCCCGATCATTGCTGCCGTCCCCGTGCCCGGGCAGGTAGCCAGCGGGTGGCCCGCCGCCCGATCAGTTCCACCGCACCGGAGGTCAGCCAGCCCAACACTCCGATCGTCGCCATGCCCACCAGCACCCCGGGGTAGTCGACGATCGTGTATGACTGCCAGGTCCGGTAGCCGATGCCGAAGTCACCGGAGATCATCTCGGCCGAGATGACGCAGATCCACGCGACGCCCATCCCCACCGACAGCCCTCCGAAGACGCCGGGCAGGATGCCGGGCAGCACCACGTTGGCCAGGATTCGCACCCGGCCACCGCCCATGGTGCGAACGGCGTCCTCCCATGCCGTGGGCAGGGCGGCCACGGCATGCCGAGTGCTGACCAGGATCGGGAAGAACGCCGCAGTGAACGTGATGTACACGATGCCCTGCTCGTTGGTGGGAAACACCAGGATCGCCACCGGCACCAGCGCGATGGCAGGTATCGGGCGGACCACCTCGAAGAGCGGTTGAAGCAGGTCGCACAGCAGTTGCGAGCGGGCCACCGCGACTCCGGCGGACACCCCGGCCAGGGCGGCCAGCGCGAAGCCGGTCAGGATTCGTACCAGGCTCTGTGTGATGTCCAGGTAATACTGGGAGCTGGCCAGGTGATGACCGAGCGAGGCGGCCAACTCGGTGAGGGTGGGCAACCGGTCGAAGCGGATGCCGAGATTGACGTCGGCCGCGGTGACCCATTGCCAGAACGCGAGCGTGACGGTAACTGACCCGGCCCGCACCGCCCAGGAGACACCACGAGGGTACGCATGGCGGGCGCGGCGGGACGGGAGGCTCGGCCCCGTCGGCGCCTCACCTGACGTCTCCGGCAGCAGCAGCGTGCTCATGCCGCACCAGCCACCGCTTCGGCGTAGGAGAGCCGATGCGAACCGGCGTGTGCGTCCAGGTAGGACTGCGCTGCGGTCTCGGTGCTGAACGGTTTGAACCGTTCCTGCTCCGGGGCGGCCGGGTCGCGGACCCAGACGGACTTGTCCGCGAACCACCGGGTGCCGGTGCTGGTGTCCGGCACGTACGCCGCCCGCGACCTGGTGCCGGCAGCCCGCACAGCCCGTAGCAGACACGTGGGTGTGGCGGCCGGCTGCGTGAGGTCACTGTCGGCCGGCCACAGCTCGCTGGCGAGTGCCGGGTCGTTCACCGGACGGTCACAGACCGGGTCGTTTCCGCTGATCGGGGCGGGGTTGACGGTGGTGCCGGCGTCCTGGTCGTAGTTCGCGCCGTATACCGCCCGCAACTGGGTGTCGTCGACGAACGTGGCCAGGTCGACCTGCTGCAGCACCCCGACCTCCTTGAGGAAGGGCACGTCTCGGGCCAGGGCCTCGCGCAGCACCGGCTTGACGGTCGGGTCGAAGGTGGCGACCCCACCCGGGCCGTTGTAGAGATAGACGACCTCGGCCGGCAACCCGGTCACGTCGGCGACGACCTGCGCCGCCTGCAGCGGCGAGCGGTGCAGGAAGTTGGTGGCGTCCAGTTGGGCGCGCAGGAACGCCTCCACCACGTCGGAACGCTCGGCCGCGTACCTCTCCCGCACCACGACCCCGTGGAAGGTCGGCACCCCCAGGGTGCCGCCGTCGTACAGCAGCCGCGCCCTGCCCTGATGAACCAGCAGACCCGGCCAGGCCACGAACTGAGACAGGGCGGCCACCGAGCCGGACTCCAGGGCGGTCGCGCCGACCTGTGGCTGCTGGTTCTCGGTCTTGAAGTCCTTACCTGGATCGAGGCCGGCCTTGCGTGCGGCCTGCACGAGCAGGCCGTGCCCGGCCGAGCCGATGCTGGCGGACACCGTGCGGCCCTTCAGGTCGGCGAGGGTGTGCACCGGAGAGTTCGGTGCCACGACGATGCTGTTGAGCCCGCCGCGCGCGTTGTACCCCGTGATCGAGATCAGGTGGGTACGGGCTTCGGCATCCTGCTGTCCGCGCGCACCATTGATCAGCAGCGGATAGTCGCCCATCGATCCGATATCGATCTTCCCGGCCATCATCTGTGCGGTGATGGGGGCACCGGTGTCGTAGTCCTGCCAGGTGACCGCGTACGTCCTGCCGGTCCTCGCGCCGAGTTCGGCCAGCCGCTTCTCGAAGTAGCCCTGGGCGCGGAGCAGCGTGCCGGCAGTGACGGTGTTGATGGTCTTCGACTGGTAGCCGACCACGACGGTCTCGGCGGTGTCGTCGCCCCGGGCGCCGGCGACGGAGCAGCCACCGGCGGTGAGAGCCAGGACGGTGATGCAGGCGGCGATTTTGCGCATGGCAGGGTCCTTCACCTGAGCAGGTAGGGCATGTTGACGGTCACCGCGGAGGTGGGGCAGCGGGCGGCGCACGGTCCGCAGTACCAGCATTCGTCGACGTGCATGTACGCCTTGTTGGTGGCGGGATCGATGGCCAGAGAGTCCAGTGGGCAGATGTCGACGCACAAAGTGCAGCCGTCGATACACCGGCTGGCGTCGATCGTGACCGGAACATCGAGTCGTTGCGGGACCAGCGGCATGACCTGCTCCTCAGGCGGGATGGGATTGGGCGCGGCGGATCGGGCCGTGCATGGTGATGCGGTCGCCGCGGAACCTGATCCACTCCAGATCGACCGGACGACCGTCGGCGAGATGAGTGAGGCGTTCGACCATCAGCAGAGCGGCCCGGTCGGCGGTGTCGAGCAGGACGGCGGTGTGCGGGTCGGCGTTCACCGCTTCGAACGAGAGGTCGGCGGTGCCCAGCGGCTGTCCGGTGAGCTGTTCGATGAGGCCGAAGATGTCGCGTCGAGCCAGGTCGGCGGCGAGCAGCGGCTCGCCGATGTCGCGGGGCAGGTAGGTCAGATCCAGCGACAGGGGAGCGCCGGCCAGGTAGCGGACGCGCTCGAGGTAGACGACCTGTTCACCCTCGGGCAGCCGGAGCCGGCGGGCGACCGCGGACGGCGCCCGGATGACCGCGACCGCGCGTACCTCGTTACTGATCTCGCCATGCTCGTGCAGGGTCTCGGCCAGCCCCATGAGCCGGTGCAGCCCGTGGGGATACTTGCCGGTCACCACGCTGGTGCCGATGCCCGGGACCCGTTCCACGAGTCCCTCGGCGACGAGCAGGGAGAGCGCCTCTCGGACGGTGTTCCGCGAAACGGCGAATTCCCGGCACAGGTGGTCCTCCCGGGGCAGCGCGCCGGTGCCGAACGAGCCGGTCAGCGCCTGGTGACGTAGCACATCGGCGACCTGCCTGGCCTGATCCGCCCGGCGTCGACGCACGTCGAGCAGGGTGGGGACCGGCGGTGACTGCGCGGCGTTCAAACGCCCCTCCTCGGTCGTGCGGCAACTGGCCCCCAGAACCTACTAAGACGATAGGAATAGCCGGAAGATGTGCTGAGTTCCGCCACCTGGCGACTCCCGGCTGTGGGGGGTGAGCTGCGCCGACAGCCGCTCCGGGCGGGTGCTGCGCCACCGCATGAGTCCGCATGTCGAGACAGGGGTGCCGGGCATGTATCGCCGGGGTTCCTCGCAGGGCTCGGGAAGGCCAAAGGACTTCTCGCCCATGGGGCACGGGCTTCGCGGTGCTGACCCTGATGCCGCCCTGGCCTCTACTGTCGCCACATGAACCGGAGCATGCGCCTCATCCGGCGTCGCTTCGTGGCCCGAACCTTCGCGACCAGCGGGGTCGACCGCTTCGCCGCGCCGACCCGCTGGCGGGTCGGCCCCGAAGGGGTGCCACTGATCGAGGGCACTCTTGCCTGGCTGTGTGGTCGACCGGATGGCCGTCGGAGACTACGCCATCGTCCTCGCCGAGCCGGAATTGCTGCGGCACGGCGCCGGCTCACCGCTGCTCTACCACCGAGGCCGGTACGCGGGCCTGGCCGAACACGTCGAACCACCGACCTGCCGCGCGGCCTGACCAGTCGCGCCGTGGTCGCGGACAACTCGCCCACGATCAGGACAGAGCGCTGGCGGGTCAGGCGACATGGTCGACGCCCGCGACCCGCAGGGCCAGATCCCTCACGGCGAGCCGTAGCCGCGCCATACCACCGGCGGCGGTGATTCGCCGGACCAGTTCGCCGTCGTATCCGCCGAGGACGACGTGGGCCAGGAAGTCGGCGTCGCCGTCCGGGCGCAGTTCGCCGAGGAGTGCGCGCAGGTGCCGGTGCCACCTCTGGTAGGTCGGGTCGCTGTACGGGTCGGCGGCGCAGGCCTGCTCGTGGGCGGAGATCAGGCGGATGTTCTCCGCCGCCAGGAGGGCCAGTTCGTCGACGAAGGCGACGAGCCGCTGCCCGGGTGGCGCCCCGGGGCCAAGCGGTGGTGGCCCACTGTCCATGGCCGCGCCGAGGCGTGCCGCCCGTTCGGCGAGCAGTTCCTGGAACAACCCCGTGCGGCTGCCGAAGCGGCGAAAGACCGTCCCCTTGCCGACGCCGGCCGCGGCGGCGACCTGGTCGAGCGAGATGTGCCCGGGCTCGTGGTCGTGTAGCAGCGCGTCGGCGGCGCGCAGAAGCGCCTGCCGATTGCGGGCGGCGTCGGCACGTTCGGTCATGGCTCCCCTTCAAAACGGACCGTCAGTCCGGATATTATCCGAGGCTAAGCGGACTGCCGGTCCGGATAGCCTGGAGGAGTTCATGCGCGCGATCATCGCCACCCCTGACGACGGCCCGGGATATCGGCCGGAGGAGGTTCCTGAGCCTGTCGCCGGTCCCGGTCAGGTCCTGATCAACGTCGAGCATGTGTCGGTCAATCACGGTGAGGTCCGCTATGCCAGAGCGTTTCCGGCAGGCGCGGTGCTCGGACATGACGCCGTCGGGCGCGTGCTACGGGCCGCCGACGGGGGCGCTGGTCCACGCGTCGGCGCGTGGGTGATCGCCCTGGGCGCCGGGGCCTGGGCGAACCGGGTGGCCGTCGATGTCGACGCCGTTGCCGAGATCCCATCCGGTATGGACGTCGCCGAGTTGGCTGTGTTGCCGACTGTCGGGGTGACCGCCCTGCGCGCGCTGCGCTCCACCGGGCCACTTCACGGGCGGCGAGTGCTGGTGACCGGAGCGTCCGGGGGAGTGGGTCGTGTTGCCGTGCAGTTGGCACGCGGTGAGGGTGCCGAGGTGATCGCGGTGGTCGGGTCCGCCAGTCGGGCTGCCGGCCTGGTGTCGCTCGGCGCGAACGAGGTCGTGGTCGGCATCGACGCCATCGACGATGAGGTCGACGTGGTCGTTGAGACGGTGGGTGGAGACGTCCTGCCGGCCGCCTGGCGGCTGTTGTCTCCTGGTGGCGTGTTGCACAGCATCGGGTGGGCCTCCGGTGAGCCCGCCACCTTTCCGGTGAACTCCACCTTCGCCTCCGGGGCTGCGCGGTCCCTGCGGTCCTTTGGCGATGTCACCTCGCCGGGCGAGGACCTGGCTTACCTGATGGACCTCGTGCATAAGGGTGCCCTGCGGGCGCCGGTGGGCTGGCGCGGCTCCTGGCGGGACCTCGACGAGGCCGCAGCGGCGCTGCTCGGTCGCCGGGTGGCCGGCAAGGTACTGCTCGACGTGGACTGACTGCGGGTTGACACCCAGTTCGTCGGCTCGCCCAGCACCGTCGCGCGCCACCTGCGGACGCTGCGCGACGTCACCTCTGCCAACGAACTGCTCATCACCACCATCACCCACTCACACGCCGACCGGGTCAACTCCTACGAGCTGCTGGCCAAGGAATGGCACGGGTGACGTTCCTGGTCCTCCGGTCCGTAGGGTACGTCGCCGCGCAGGGTGATGCGGTGCATGACCCGCCGGGCGGATCCGTAGTCGCGGTTGGCGTAGTGGGCGGTACTGCGGTTGTCCCAAAGCGCGACGTCCCCTGCACACCAGCGGTGTCGCACGAGGTGCTCCGGCTTGGTGAGGTGAGCGTAGAGCAGGTCCAGGATGGCCCGGCTCTCGAAGTCGGACACGCCGACGATGTGCGAGGTGAAGCCCGGGTTCACGAAGATTCCTCGACGACCGGTCTCAGGATGGACCCGGACGACCGGGTGCTCGACCGGGGCCAGCCGGGACACCCGTTGGCCCTCCCACACGTTGCCCCCGCGCTGGGCCAGGTAGTACCCGAACTCGCGGGTGCCGTCGTGTACCGCGGTGAGTTGATCCACAAGCCGCCGTACCGGTGCGCTGAGCGACTCGTACGCCAGTTGCGCGTCGGCCCAGTTGGTGTCGCCGCCGCTCGGCGGGAGGATGACGGCGCGCAGGATCGATCCGAGTGGCGGTCGCTTCATGAAGGTGACGTCGGTGTGCCACACGTCGGCGAAGCCGTTGTCCGTGCTGTCGAGGGCGTAGATCTCAGGGTGTGCGTCATCGACGCCGCCGACCACGGGGTGGGATGCGGTCAGTTCGCCGATCCGGCGTCCCAGACGCACCTGATCATCGTCGTCGAGGCGCTGACCGCGCAGGAAGAGCACCTTGCGGTCGACCAGCGCGGCGCGCAGCGCCACGATCTCCTCATCGGTGGCGATGGCCAGATCCAGACCGTGGACCAGAGCGCCAAAGTGTGGTCCCAGCGGTTCGAGGTCGAGCTGGGTGTGAACCATGGTCATGCGGATGCTCCTTCGCTTCGCACGGCGTGTCCGATCTCGGCGCGCAGGGCGGCGTAGTCGGGCAGGCCTCGCAGGTCGTCCGGGGTGATGCCGGCGCGGGGTAGGTGGATGGGCAGGTCCAGGACGATCCGGCCGGGGCGAGGGCTGAGCACCACGACCCGGCTGCCGAGAAAGACCGCTTCGTCCACACTGTGTGTGACGAAGATCGAGGTGCGCCCGGTCGCGGTGCTGACCGTGCGGAGGTCTTCCTGGAGGCGTTCGCGGGTGAGTGCGTCGAGCGCCGCGAACGGTTCGTCGAGGAGCAACAGTGGGCGGTCGGCGGCGAGGGCTCGGGCGATGGCGACGCGCTGCTGCTGGCCGCCGGAGATCTGCCAGGTGCGGCGTTTTGCCACGTCGTGCAGCCCGACCCGGTTGAGGAGCGCGTCAACGCCGTCGGTGGGCTGCCCGGCGTACCGCAGGGCCAGCTCGATGTTGCCGCCGACGGTTCTCCACGGGAAGAGCCGGGGTTGCTGAAAAACCAGGCCGGCGCCGCGCCCTGGGATCGGTGGCACGCCGCCGGTCAGGACCGTGCCGGTGGTGGGCCGCTCGAAGCCGGCGATCAGCCGCAACAGTGTGCTCTTCCCGCACCCGGACGCGCCGACCAACACGAGGAACTCGCCCGCCGGCACCGTCAAGTCGATGGGGCCGAGGGCGACGACATCGCAGTACCTGTGCTCGACGTCGGTGACGGTGATCGCCGCGGTGTCGCGGGATTCAGCCGAGGGCATCAGGTAGTCCTTCGGTGTAGATCGCTGCCTGTACGGTCGCCAGGTCCGGCACCGCGTCGATCTTCTGCTGATCCTTGAGGAACTGTGCCGCGCTGACGAGATTGTCAGCGAGCTTGCCCTTGGCCGCGGAGGTGCCGAGCCATTCGGGGCTGGCCAGGTCTTCGGGCTTGAGAAAGACACCCTGCGAGAGTTGCCGCTGCGCTTCCTCGGGGCTGAGGTTGAGTTCGGCGCCGACCGACTTCGCTGCCGCGGCGGGGTCGTCGTGGATCAGGTTCAGGGCCTGGGACTGGGCCTTGCGCCAGGCGTCGACTGCAGCAGGGTGCGCCTGGACAAAGTCCGTGGCGACGACGCCGAGGTCGAGCGTGGGCTTGCCGGCGGTGGCGAGCTCGCGACTGGTGACCAGCACCGTACCGGTCTTCCGGAGCTCATCCAGCGATGGCAACCAGGAGTAGGCCGCGTCCAGGTCGCCCCGGGTCCAGGCGGCCAGGATGTCCTGGGGTTCCAGGTCGACGATGGTGAGCTCTGATTCCTTGACGCCGGCCCGATCCAGGGCTGCGAGCAGGCTGTAGTGGGCGGTGGAGGCGAAGGGGGTCCCCACCTTTTTGCCACGCAGGCCGGCGACGTCGGTGACGCCGGAACCGTTGCGGGCCACCAAGGCCTCGTTGTCGCCGGCCACGTCGAGAACGAAGGCGACCTGATACGGAATGTTCAGCGGCGCGGAGAGACCGCGCGCCACCGGACTCGACCCGATCGCCGCGATGTCGACGCTGCCGGCGACGAAGGCGGTGTTGATGCTCGCGCCGGAGTCGAACTTGGTCCAGGTGATCTGGTAGTCGGGTAGCGCATCCTCAAGCAGTCCCTGGTTCTTCACGATAAGGTCGCCGCTGGGGAAGGCCTGGTAGGCAATGCGGATGGTCTTGCGGCCCGGATCGCCGCCGCTGGCGGCGCCGTCGCCGCAGGCGCTCAACAGCAGGGACACGGCTGCGAGCAGGCCGACTATCTTGCGCATCTGTTGTCTCCTAGATCTGGCCCCGCCACGGGATGAGCCGGTTTTCGGCGGTCCGTAGCAGGGCGTCGATGATGAGGCCGGACAGGCCAATGGCGAACAGGCCGAGAATGACGACGTCGGTCTGGGAGTAGCGCTGGGCGTCGCGGACCATGCCACCGATGCCGGGCACGCCGTTGATCGTCTCGGCGGCGACCACCGAGGAGTACGCGACCCCGACCGCGATCCGGATGCCGGTGAATATCTCCGGTAGCGCGTGGGGCAGCACCACATCGCGGATCACGTGAGCGCGACCGGCGCCCAGCGCCCGCGCGGCCTCCACCAGACCGGTCGGTGCGGAGTAGACGGCTGCCGCGGTCGCGACCGCCACCGGCGGCAACGCGGCGATGGAGAGCAACCAGAGCTTCGGCGTCTCGTCGATGCCGAACCAGATGATGAAGAGGCTGAAGTAGGCAAGCGGCGGAAGGGCCCGAACGAAGGTGACGACCGGTTCGATCACCACCCGGATCCAACCGACAGTTCCCATCACGACACCGAGGAGCACCCCACCGGCCACGCCGATCACGGAGCCGATCAGAATGCGCCGCAGGCTGACGCCGAGATGCTCGATGAGCAGGTGCCCGCTGTAACCGCGAATGCCACCGTGGGTGGTCGAGGTCTGGACCAACTGGTGCCACACCGCACTGGGGGAGGGGATGAAGGTCGGATTGCTCGTGGCCCGGGCGGCGACTTCCCAGAGCCCGTAGAGCACGACGAGGGCGAGTAGCCGCAGCAGGACCCGGCGGCGTCGTACGCCACGAGGCGCCAGTGTTCCCCGGGCGGTCGTCGACGCGCCGACCGAGGTTTCCGCAGCGGGTGGTGCGGGGACTGTCGTAGTCACCCAGTTTTCCTATAGTACAAGTAGGAAATAGGCAAGCGGAGATCGAAGGGCGGGACGGCGGCGGGGTGCGGCCCCCCCGTGGGGTCCAGCCGGCCTGGCTGGTCTCCACGCCGCCTGCGGCAGGATCAGTGGCGATAAAGAGACACAACGACGGCGGACGGCTGGTCGTCACGTATCAAACGTTTGGGATCGTGGATGGAGATGACTGGCCCCTGGACGATCCCGGCCAGGGCAACGGCCTGGTCCATCCGTGCGGGCACGGGGCGTTGGTCTACGCGGGCATCCACACCGGTCCTGTTGAGGTGCAAGCGGTCAGCCGCGAGCAGCCACACGACAGGATCGACGACTCCCGGCCCTGGCAGGAAGTCGCCGAGGTGAGCGTCACCGCACCGACCGGATACCTGCGGATCAGATCATTCGAGGACGTCGTACCCCTGCCAACCCTCGGCGCTGCGGGTCCCGGCACGTACCGCGTTCGTGTCTACGCCGACGGCCGCGACACTGACATCGACGGGGCCGTCCGGGCTCCGGTCAAGCACTATCGGATCGAGGTATGGCCTGCACCTTGTGCTGATGACGTGATCCACCGCCGGACGGCCGCCGGCGCTGGCGGTTCGCCGCTGGCGAGGAAACACGCATCCATTTAGGGCCTAGCAGGCGGTGCCCCACCAACTGCCTCTACCGCAAGTTGTCGACGTGGAACACCGCCGATGATCACCGTTAGGCCAACGGGATCGACGCCGACAGCGTCGGACCCGGTTGGGATTTGATCTGTGTTGCCCCTCGGACACAGATTTTCCGCATCGGTGCGCACTTTGAGTGCGCATGCGCTGATACTACAGCCCGCTGCCACGGCAGCGGAGGACCGACGCTATTACCGTCCTCCGCTTGGGGTTGGCCTGTACCGGCTCGTCGGCGGAGCCGAGCCCGGCGATTGCTGCGCCCCCCCGTGCACCTTGGCCAGCAGCCACCTGAGTCAGATCATTAGCGCGCCTCAGGCGGGAGCCCGTTGATCGAGGAACGGGTCCACGCTGGCTTCGTTCCCGGTCGCGTGCGCAGGTAGTGCCCCGGGGTGGATCCGTACAACATCGGAACGGCGGCACGACCACGTCGATCACGAACTCGGCGATGGCCGGCGTGCCGTCCGGGCAGACCTCGATGCCCTTGGTACGGTCCCGTGTGATAGCTGAGGCACCGGCCGCCGCAGGCTTCTGCAGGCCGGCGACCTCGCCCGTGGCCTGACGGCAGGGATGACGGCTGCGATCGATGGGTGCGGCTCAGTAGCGATCGGGCCACCGATGCTGGTGCCGGCTTCGACACACAGGGGGGATCCCGTGAGACTCTCGCGGGTGCGCATCGTCAACCATGCCCGAGTTCCGGACCTCGACTTCGAGGTCCGGCGTCATCTCGTGCTTGTGGGTACGAACGCCGTAGGCAAGACCACCGTCATACGGACCCTGAACGCGCTGCTGAAGGCTTCAACGAGCCAGTTGCACGCTTGGTTCGGGCCGGACATGCTCCGGGACCAGGCTGCGCCGCTGGTCGTCGAGGCGACACTGAGCGGTCTCGACAGCGAGGACAAAGCGTGGTTCGCCGACGATGTCGAGGTGCTGATGACCTCGGCGGGGCCGCAGTTGCGGCTGACAATCCGGCTCACCGTCACCCTCGATCAGATTGATCCCGAGCTGAAGACGGTCCAGCGGGAGTTCGTCAAGGTGGGTGTGGCCCGGCCGGTCCGCCCCAATCAGCTTTCCGCGATTGGCTGGAGCTACTTGCCCGCCGACCGGTCCGCCGACCGTGAACTCGGTGGCGGGCGTACCGGCACTGCCCGGGCACTGCTTGCCGAGGTGGATCTCGGCAGCGAAGCGGCCGACTTGCGGACCGCGTTGGGGCAGTACCAGACGGTCCTGGACAAGGCCAGCGCACTGGTGACCTTGCGGGGGAGTATCGCGACCGCGCTGTCAGCCGTGTACCCCCGCCAGGTCAGCCCCGACGACATGTCCGTGCAGTTGCGCGAGGTCGACGGCGACGCGCTGCTCGGCGATGTGGACATCCACATCCGCACCGACCGTGGCCCCGTCCGGCTGCACGAGCAGTCCGATGGCCTCCGCGCCCTAACCACGATCGCGCTGCACCAGGTCCACCGCCGCACCGCGCGGATCGTGGCGGTCGACGAGCCCGAGGTTCACCTGCACCCGCGTGCTCAGGCCCGTATCGGCGCGGTCCTGGCCGAGGCGCTGCAGGCGATTCTGGCCACCCAGTCTCCACAAGTGCTCGCCGCGTTCCGGCCCTCTGAGATCGTCGCCTTCGCCCCGGACGGCGCGATCCGTCAGGTGCCACTCAACCTGGACGAGGACTGGAAGTTTCGCCAGCACTCGTGGCTGGACTCCACGCTGGAACCGCTGACCGCCCGCGCGCTTGTGGCGGTGGAGGGCATCTCCGATCGAGTCCTTCTGCACGCCCTCGCTCGTGCTTCCGCCCTGGACCTGGATCAGGCGGGCATCAGCGTGGTCGTCGTCAACGGCGCCACCAACTTCGGTCCCCCGCTCAGGCTGTTCGGTCCGGCCGGGTTCAACATCGCCATGTTCACTCTCGTCGACGAGGCCGAGGCCGCGATTGTCGCTGGCGTGCTCGGCTGCGCCGTCGCCGACCTTGATCAGCACAACGTCCTGATCAGCCGGAGCGACCTGGAGGACGAGTACGTCCGCGGCCTGGGTGTCCCGCGCGTTCTCGACGCGCTGGAAGCGTCGGGGATGTATGCCCGGCGGGCAATTGTGGGCGCGTGCCGAGTTTCGGACGAGAAGGACATAACCGAGGAGTCGCTGGCCGACTGGTGTCGCCAGGGAAAGATCAAGGTCGCCGCCGCGCTCGCCACCCAGGTCACCGCCGTGGATGCATCGGCCATCCCAGTGATCGTCGACCTGATGAAACGGCTTGGGGCACTATGACCGCGACATCCCGCCCTCGAGAATTTGACGACGCGGACGAGATTCGCCTGCCGGTGGGCGAGGTGCTACTGCTCGCCGCGCCGGGCTGCGGCAAAACCGAACGCCTGGCGCTGCACGCCGCCGAGATGGTCCGCACCGGCGAGGTGCGCCAACCCCATCAGATCCTCGCGCTGACGTTCACCAAACGGGCGCGGACGAACCTGGACAGCCGGATCCGCACGCACCTCGGTACGGTGGCGGCGCGCCGCCACGTCGACGTGGTCACGTTTCACTCGTTCGCCCACCGGCTGTTTCGCAACCACGGCACCACCATCGGCGGGAACCCGCTGCTCCTCGCTCCGCAAGACGGATGGCTGAAAGAGCTGTGCCGCGCCACCGCCCGCGTGCATGGCATCAAGGTGGATGTGCTCACGGCCGCGTTGGTGGCCGCCAAGCGCGCCCTCATCACCGACGAGGAGGTCCATGCCCGGTTGGGCGTCTGCGGGCTTCCGGCGGCGATGGCCTACCAGGAGCGCCTGGACGCCGAGGGCCGACTCGACTTTGACGACGTACTGCGTTATGGCGTCCGGCTGCTGGCGCTGCCGGCCGTTCTCGACCTGTACCGGGCCCGGTACACCGCAGTGCTCGTCGACGAAGCACAGGACCTGAACCCCTTGCAGTACCTCATGGTCCATGAACTCGGCCGCGGCAAGATAGTCTTCGGCGGCGACCAAGCGCAGGGCATCTTCCGATTCGCCGGGGCCGACCCCGACTGGGTATTCGCCCAGATCCGCGCCCGCAACCCAACCGTCGTACGGCTGGACCGCTCACACCGCTCATCACCCGCCGTCCTGGGCGCGGTCAGCTCTCTCGCGACGGAACTCGGCGGGCAGCCGCTGGAGTGCGCCGAGCCCGACAAGTGGCAGGGCCGCGGGCGGGTCGCGATTCTTCGGTCACCCGACGTGTACGCCGAGGCCAACGCGGTGATCAACCAGGTCCAGACCTGGCTGGCCGAGGACCCGACGGCCAGCATCGGAGTGATGGCCCGCGCCGGCACACGCCGCGCCTACGTCGACCAGGCTGTCCGCACCGCCGGGATCGCAGCCGAGATCTGGGACGACCCGATGTACTCCGCCCGCGTTGTCGAGCTACTGCGCACCCACGCCCCGGCCGCCATTGCCGCCGCGGATACCGACGAAGCCCGCATCGACGAGCTGCAGCGCCGCTGCCACGAAGCCGTCGACCCCGACGACTTGGACCTACGCGACGACATCACCTCCGCCTGCGTGTCCCTGCACGAACGCACCGACGAGACCTCGCTGGCCGACTCACTTGCCGCCATCCGGGTTGCCGGCGACCCGGACCTGCCCACCGGTGCCGGACTGCACCTGCTCAGCGGCCACTCAGGCAAGGGCCAGCAGTTCACCAAGGTCATCATCGTGGGACTGGAGGAGGCGTTCATGCCCCACTACGCCGCGATCAAATCCAGCGACCCGGACCAGATCCGCGACGAACTCGCAGTCCTTCATGTCATGGCGTCCAGGGCACGGGAGGACCTCCTCGTCACCGTCACCGCCGACGTGCCCAACTGGCGCGGCGAATCTCTCCGCCGCTACCCGTCGCGGTGGCTACCGTTGATCGAAGCCGTCACCACGGACCCACATCAGAACGAGCAGGACGGCGCGCCGGTGCCCCAGCTGATCGGAGCGCCGACATGACGGTCACTGCCGCACTCGCAACGATCCACGTTTGTGCGCTGCGATCATCCACCTGCTTACCCAGCCCTGTTGCGCGATCAGCTACGGTCGTTTGCGCCGCCGAAGCTCGTCCTCGCTCCCGCTTTGCCATAACCGGCAGCCGATCGATTTAGTGTGGGATCCCTGGCTCGGCGCAGAGAAGCCGCAGGTCAATGCGCCTGACAGTAATCAAGAACCTCCATCGTGAGCCGAGTCGACTCGTCAACGGCAGCGAGCATCTGGGCCAGGACAACATCGCCTGTCGAACTCGGTTTCGGCCAGTTCGCACAAGATGACCGTCTACAACACCATAAGCAGGGCGATCGAGATCCTGGAAGGGCGGGCTCGTCACCCAGGCGGACGTCGAAGCACAGTCCAGCTGGCTGATCAGCGCCTGGGACTTCCTGGGTGAAGGTCCTCCCCGAGTACGACAAGCTCTCCACTCCGGCGCGCCAGGACCAGCGGATGGACAGCATCGCCACCAGCGCCGTGATCATCTACGGGCTCGTCGGGGCGATGTCGGTGATGTACGCCGACCGCGTCAACCCGGATGTCGCGTTCCAAGCCCTCGCCGCGAAGGAGGACGGGGAGGGCTTCTTCTCCTGGCAAAACCTGAGGTGGTCGGCCGCGGGCATCGTCACGCCCATCGGATCCGGCAAGGGTACGCGCCAGTCGCAGCAGGACGGTCGATCATCATGCCGCGGTGATCGCCAGCCGCGCGACAGGCCGCATCGAGCGAGCGCTACCGATATCCGTTACCTCCCTTGCACGGGCTCCTACCGGGGCGGGTTAGGTTTTCGGCAGTGGCAGGGCAGCGCCTGCACTTGGTCGACCCCGGCTGCAGCATCGCCGCCCAGGCAGTTCCACAACAGACGGCGAGCCGGACACGGCGGCCAGGATGACCAAACCACCAACGAGATTAGCCAGGCGATCAAGAACCTGCTAGTACGGCAGCCGCCAATTGCTAGCTGACCAGGGTGTAGTCCCTGCTTAGCCGTGCGCGTTGGTGGAACCAGCGGGCGC